>NZ_JBFAZD010000019.1:0-174799 GCF_040681655.1 Streptomyces sp. NPDC051662 | reverse complement strand
CACCGCGGCCGTTGTCGGCCACGATGACCCTCAGTATGCCGTTGCCCCGGGTGAAGCGCACCGACGCCTGGGTGGCCCCCGAGTGCTTCCGGATACTGGCCCCCTCAGCGCAGGAACTGGCCGACAAGTACAGCAAGGTGAAGGAGGAACTGGCGGCAGTCACGGAGAAGCTCACGCAAGAACAGGCCGTCAGCACCGCGCTGCGGAAGATCGTTGCCGAGCTCGATCTTGAACTGATGCAAGCCCAGGAGAAACTGGAGCAGTCCGGGAACGTCACCCGGCTTCCCTCCCCGCGTCGACGAGTAACGCGCAGATAGAGACTGGAATAATGCGGGGCTCCGGATTTCGTTCTCGTGGCGATACGCTCGAGCGAGGCTGCGAAAGGTGTAGATGGATGGCCATACACCTCCCGGAGAGCGCCAACGATGCTAAGGGCAGTGCCGCGCACGGTACTCGCCCGGAACGACCCCTTGCAGCCAGGCCGTCCAAGGGGTTCCCTCTTCACCGAGTATCTACTGGTCGCCCGTGTTCAGGAGCAGATCCGGTCCGGGAGTCCGCCAGGCATCCCACGGCGTTCGTCCGGAGTGAGGTCACGGCCTACGACGTGGCACAGGTGGCGTTTCCAGAGGTCAGGATCGAGGCGGATCAGGTCCCCCCTGCCGTCGATGACCCGGACCAACGCCTTGCCGTCCCTGCTCGAGGCGACGAAGTGCTGGTCTTCCGCGAAGTCGTAAGAGTCGAAGTGGCTGGGGTCGTCCGCCCGCTGGAAACGCACCGAGTTTTCGTTGGCCACGAAGAACTCGGTCCCGTGCCCGGTGAAGCCGAGTTGGAACCCATCCCCCCAGGACACGTCGTTCGCTCCTAGTGGCCCTATCGGACCCACCACTCTGTGGGCTTTTCGCCCCGGCTGCACCGACCACAGCTCCAGCATGGAGCCCTTCGTCTTCGCGGCCGCATATCGCCCGCTGCTGTCGAGGAACGCACGGTCGTTGTCCGGCGCGAGGCTGACGCTCAGCGCCTTGTCCTCTTTGCCTGTGCGCAGATCGACGGCGTGCAGTGTCGGGTAACCCCGGACCATGATCTGTACGTAGCCCGGCTCGGGGCGCCTGTTCACCGCGAAGCCGGAGTCGAGCGGCTTTTCCTCCGAGGTGTACAGCGGTGGGTTCTCCTTGGCGAGCCCGAGGTCACGCGCGTCCACAGGTTCTGAGAGCTGTCGGCCCTCCCTGGTGTTCCATCGCTCGATCCGGCTGCCAGACTGTGTGATCAGTTCGTTTTCTCTCGCAAAGAAGAGCGACAGCGGTTCCGGCTTCCCGTCCTTACTGACAGGGGGCATGAGCGTGGTGATCTCCGCAACCTCGCGTAGGGACGGAAGACTCCGGATAAGGATCTTGTTGCGTCCCACCACGTCGGCTACCAGAGTCTCGGCGTCGTTCACCGCCAGCACGCTGCTGGGACTGGGGTCGTCAGGCGCATCCGTCGTGGGCCGCTTCACCTCGGTCGTCACCTTGTCGGTCACCACGTCGTAGAGCACGAGCCTTTCAGCGGTGAGGCCGGAGAAGCCCCTGGTCCGGGTCACTTGGGCCACCTGGATACGACCTTCGTCGATCAGCTTCGGGTGGCTGGCGACCATGTTGTACTCGCTGCCGCTGATCGGTTGCAGGGACAGTCCCGTCACCGTTGTCTCGTCCCAGGTGGTGACTACGGGATGGGCTGAATCCCCGAGAAGCCGGTTGCCGAAGTTGGCCGGCTTCGACCCCATAGCCTTCGTCTCCTTCCCGCCTTGTCGAGTGTCACCGAGCTCCCAGTCGCTGCCGTACACCGCGAAACGCTGCCCCGACTCGTTCATAGAGACGCCGTCGCAGCTGTACGAATCGCTGCGGTAACGGTTCAGCACCCGTCCGTCACCTACGCGCACGAAACGGTAAACAGCGTTCTTGCTGAAGCCGTCTTCGTCAGGCTCCATCCGGCACCAGGCCAGCACTCCACCGTCGCCCGAGAGACTGGCCGCGGGGGCGCTGTAGAAGTCGGGGGCGGGGCTGAAGGTTCCCATGCCGGTCGCGAGCTCGCGGATCCTGCCGGTACCGGTGTTCACGGCCACGTACGCGTATTTGTCGGCTTTGGGCTGCTGGGCCACTAGCGTGTCGCCGTCGGGTCCGAACCACACGGCCTCGAATTCGGGCAGCCGCGAGGGAAGTCCCTCATGCCGTCCTGTTTCCAGATCCCACAGCCGCAGCCGCCCGTCGGCTGCGACCGTGACTACTCGCCGGGCGTCCGGGGAGAAGTCCGCGGTGTGGACCTGATCGCTGCTGTGCCCCTGTTCGTCAGCCCTGTCCCTGAACTCGCCGTTGCGGATCGCGTGTGCTGGCCCCAGCAGTTCCGCCGTACTGTCCGCCTCCGGATCGAGGTCGTGCCATACCAGGGCGCCTGCTCCCGATGTATAGGCGATCCGCCGTCCGTCCCTGCTGACCATGGGGCGGAAGGCCATCTCATTGAGACGAAGCCGCGTACTCGTGATGCTCTTCCCGGCTCTGCGGACGAATAGTGACGCACGCCCGAGCTGGGTCGTCACCAGTGTCACTGTGCCGTCGGTGCTCATCGCCGTATCGACGATCTTCCCCTCGGTGCCGCTGAGCACCCAGTCGGCCCGCTTGAACCGGTCGTATCCGCGCAGCATGGCGTTGCGGGCCTCCTGCGTCGGCGCGATCTCGTACGCCGCCGTGGCGACGAGTGCGGCTTGTCCAGGGTCGCTCCTGTCTAACTGGCCTGCGAGGACGGACATCGCCCGGGAGCGTGCCTCCGCGTCGCGCCGTTCGCTGACCTGTCCCTGGTAGACGAGGAACGTACTGAGCCCGGCGATCACCGCGAGTACCACGGCGGTCGCGACCCACCCGGCGCGCAGCCGGTTGCGTCGCGCGCGGTGGCGCTGCCGTGTGAGTTCGAGGAAGTTCCGTTCTTCTGGGTTGAGTTCGTTCTCCCGGTCTTTCACGTGTCTTTCCAGCCCGGCGAGTTGGAGCCGCCCGGGTAACAGCCCTGGTGCTTCGTCCCCGTCGGCCCACCGCTCACGCTCATGGGCGAGTTCCCATCGTGCCGCCAGGAACTCACTGTCGGATCGCACCTGCTCCTGGAGGGCCGGCCATTCGGTGACCAGTGCTTCATGGGCCAGTTCGACGGACTCCGGTTCTCCCTGTGCTCCGTGGACGACGAGCAGCCGGCGCTCGGAGCTGGCGAGCCGGATCGCGATGTCCCATCGCTTGTTGCCCGCCTCCTGCCGGGTGAGCCTGCGGCGCAGCGGATGAGGGCTGCCGGGCAGCATCCGGACGAGCCCGGTGAGCAGCCGGCTCGCCTCGCCGTCCTTCTGTTTCTCTTCGTCTGTGACGCAGTCGTTCCAGGCCTGCGTGGCATGACCTGCCAACGCGCCGGAGACACCGCCGGCCTCTTCGTATGTCGCCGTCCGGAGCCGGCCGCCCTCCTTGCCCTTCCATAGCTTCTCCAGGACGAAGCCGAGGAGCGGCAGTGTCCCCGCTTCGCTGCCGGCATCGTCCAGGATCCGTTCGACGAGCCCTGGTTCGTAGCTCACGGCGACACCCGGGAGGTCATTCAGCGGCTTGGTGATCACATCCGTGAGCTGCTCGCGGGACATCGGCGTCAGCGGTTGAGTGTCTCCGCGCTGCAGCGCGCGACCGAGGCTCGGGTGTCTGAGGGCGGCGTCGATGAAATCGGCCCGGAGTGTGACCAGGACGCTGGGCGCGCCGACCGGCCGGTTCTCCGGGAAGAGCACATTGACCACCTGGGCGACGTCGGTGTCCTTGCTGGCGAGCAGTGCCTCGGCCTGGTCGAGTACGACGAGGAGCTTGCCGCCCGGCTTCCCACGCAGGCGATGGAGGGTGTCCACGAGCCCCAGCTCCGTGAGCCACTGCTGTACTTCGCCTGCGTTCCGCGCCCCGTGCCGCCCAGTACCGTATGCCTCGTACAGCTCGGTGGCGAGCGCGGCCAGCGGCGAGGAGATGGTCCCGGCGTCCACCACCAGGACGTCGTACCTCTTCTCACGCATCTTGGGCACCACACCGGCCAGCGCGAGCGACGACTTGCCCGAGCCCGACGGCCCGAACACGGTGACGCTCGGACGCCCGCCCAGCAGGGCCTTGGTCACCTTCGCCTTGTCGAGCTCTCGGCCGAAGTAGACCTCGACGTCGCGCTCTTGAAAGGCCGTCAGGCTCCGGAAGGGCGACGGTGGTTCCACGATCTTCTCAAGTTCGGGGAGGAGCCTCAGCACCGTGCTCGCACGGATCACGAACGTCTGCTGGGCGTCGCTGCCCCGCTGGGTCACCGCGACGAGGCCCACGACCGCGCGGCCGTGGGAATCCCAGACAGGGCTGCCGCTGAAGCCCTTCTCAATGTAGGGCCTGGTCTCATCGGTTCGAGAGAGCTGTCGCCAGCCCTCCCCTGTCGGCCCGCCGAGAACTCCCCAGTACCAGGATCCACCCGGCCGTCGTCCCGTGAATCCGACGATGCCGACTCTCTTGTCCCAGGCGGTCGCGGGCTCGGCCAGGGCCAGCGGACGGCCGCCCGGAATGGCGCCCCGTACGCGCAGGACCGCGACGTCCCCGGTGCGGTCATCCTTTTCCTCGACGCAGTGCTCGACCTCGGCGGTCCAAGACCGCCCCGCCAGGTCCGCGTCCAGCGGCATGTCCAGTGTGACCGTGGTCCCCGCCGCCACCTTCGCCGTGCCGTGTTCCTCCCCCGAGGCCAATGCCACCACATGGGCGCAGGTCAGCACCACGTCCGGTGCCAGGAGGAAGCCCGCGCCCACGGGCTCGCCGTCCTGTCCCTTGATCCGGACGACCGACGACACCAGCGCCTCGTCAGGCTCCTGCGGCTCCCCCGTCACATGGCCTCCGTTTCACCACGACCCAACGATCCCCACCGCTCAACTTCTCACGAGTTATTGACCGTTGTCTCAGGATCGTTGCTCCTGTTCCATGTGAGGGTCACAGAAAAGTTCGCCGCAGTGGCGGTGCTCGCGATGACCACATCGGCCTCGGCCGACAGCGACACCCCGAACTCCAGAGTGATCTCATCAGGCGCGTTGGCCAGTCCCCGGAACCGTCCTACGAAGCTCTCAGCGACGGGCCGTACGGTGTCCAGCATCTCGCCGAACGATCTCTGGGCCCGCGCCACGGAACGGCCACCGCGACCCACCCGCACCAAAGATTCGTCCACTTCGCGAATCTGCACCCGTATTGTCTCTTCGTCACCGTCACGGAGGGGCACCTCAACGGTGTGGACAGGGCGTTCACTCACTGCGTCCTCCAGCACTCAGAAGCTGGAGAGCTTAACGAATCCCGCGCACGGTTCGCCGGTGGAGATCGCTGTGGCAGCTTCGCGGTGCGTTCGGGGTAGGCAGCGATGATGTACCGCATCGCCGTCTGGGCGCTGATGCCGAACAGGCGTATCAGGTGCAGTGGGTCGTCGACTTTGAATGCCTCATTGCGGATCGGTCCTGACGCAGCATCGCCATCGTGAGTGCGGTGAGCCCGAAGACCGTACTGAACGTGTTTCCACCGATCGCCGAGTGGGTGGTGTTCACCGCAGTCCATCGGTTGATCAGCAGATGCCGGGGGGGAAGAGAGAGGTGGGGCCGACGATCCGACAACATCGATCCCGACAACTGACTTGCCTAAGGAACGGCCAGGAAGTGCCACGTGTTGCCCGCGTACGCCGAGTCGGGGTGGCGCAGGCCGAGGAGGATCCGGCCGTGGTCGTCCTCCAGGTAGAGGTGGACACCGACGATGTGGAGTTCGGTACCCTCCGGTGCCTCGCTGCGCAGCAGCCGGGCTGTGGCCGGCGGGATGTTGGCGGGGGGATGCTCGGCTGCGTGCCGCCGGATCAGGTCACCGAGACCGGGGCTCAGATGCAGCCTCTCCAGCGTGTCCGGGGTGAACCACCGCAGCAGTACGCCCTCTTGCAGGACCACCGTGTCCGGATCACCGTTCCAGGGGCCCTCGAAGACCTGGATCGGAACAGCGAGACCGTCGACGCTCGTCGCCTCCTCCAGGGCGTACTGCGTCAGGCCCTTTACCTTCAGGCCGGGGACTTCTTCGGTGAGCTCCCACCGCAGGGTCGCCTCCAGGCTTACGTCCTGCCTCGTGTGGCCGCCCACTGAGGAGAGCGAACGCGCCAGGGACCCAGTTCTGTTGGGGTTCCATCGGTGTGGTGGGCTGTTGCACAGGTCGGTCCGGGGGCTGAAGTGCACAGGTACTCCTGCCGTGTCGTGCACGTTGTGCTTGTCGTTGTCATTGCAGCTACGAGCGAAGAGAGAGTGTGCGTGCAAGCGTTCAAAGTCCATATGCCATCGGGCGATTACTACTGGACTGTCCTGGATCACAGGCTGCGGGTCGTGCCCGTCGCCGATCAGTTTCTGAGAAACATTCGTTTCGGTCAGGACCGTGCCGAGTCGACGACGGAGTCGTACGCCAGGTCCATCGTTCTGTTCCTTCGGCGCAGGACGAGATCAGCGTGTCCGGCATCGCCCGGCGAGCAGGCGTCGACCGCACCTTCCTCTACCGGCACCGTGACCTCCTCGATATGATCCACACGCAGGCGGCGGAGCCGCGTCCTCCCAGCCGGGAGACAGTGAGCCGCCCCTCGCTGATGGCCGACCTCGCCAACGCGTAGGATCGGAACACCCGCTTTGCGGAGGAGAACCGTCTTCTGCGGGCACGGCTGTCCGCCGCTCTGGGCGAAGAAATCTGGCATGAGGCGGGCCTGGGCGGCCTTTGCCACCGACAGAGACCAACTGCAACAGCGCATCACCGAGTTGGAACAGGAGACAGTCGAACTACGCCGACAGCTCGAAGAGTGCCAAGAAGACCTTGATGCGGCCAGATCCGTTATCCGCGAATACATGAGTCGACTCAATGACCCCTCCTCGACTTCTAGGTGAGCATCACCTTGATCCGCATCGCGAGGAGGCACCTCAATCGGCTTCCTTCAGTCCAAGCGGGTAGGCGTTCTGGGCGCCTTGCAGCTCGCCGACCCTTAGACCTCGGCGGCTTCCCCATTCGGAGACGTTCCTGGGTCGATACGCTGGATCGTCCCGCCACCGCTCAAACACGCTGGTGTCTATAACTTCGGTCGTCTCCTGTGTAGGCGCCATCGCTGTGATGGTTTCGTCGCTTCCAATGCCCCGCCAGTGTCGTTTGCTCCGCGACAGCGTTCGGTAAGTGCCGCCAAGGAAGGAGCTGAAGCTGTCGTGCACAGGCCCCAGATGTTCGTCACCGTGTAGTGAGACCTGCTCTTTGAATTCCAGTCCGCAGGAAGCAGCATTCCTCTGCATCCATGCGAGGGAGAGTAGCGCCAACGTATCGTTCTTGTGGCCGCCCCCGACGTTGCAATGGTCGCCGGGGAACCACCGCTGCTCGACAGTAGACACGTCTGCGGCGTTGCCAGCAACGTGAGGAAATAGGAGCTCGTGCCGGTAGGCGAAGCGGTGCTCATCTACAGCGAGCGCCTGGTAGATCCGCCGAGTTGCGGAACCGGGGTGTACGGCGTGGAAAAGGTTCTGGCTACGGCTGAGTCCCCGGATCGACCCCAGAGGAATGTCGTGGTAGCGAACCGTTTCCCACAGGCCCAGGAAGTCGATTTGAACCTTCTGCGAGTGACGTTTCAAGTCCGCGTCGCGGTTGATTGGCCACTGTTCTGCGGGCCCGTTCGGGTTCGAGATCATTTTGGACGCAGGGGCAATTGTGCGGTAGCGCTCGAAGGCCTCTTGCACGGTTAATGGAGTTCCGGGACGCAATAGGCCGCAGCGTTCAATGAGCCCTGCTAGCGAGCGGGCAATGTAGGCGCCTCTACTGAACCCGAAGATGAATATTTGGTCGCCAGGAGAGTGGTTCTCCATGATCCACGAATAGCAATTGCGTACACTACCGTTGATCCCTTTACCGAAAGCGCCGCGTAGGCGATCACTGACGTCTCGCCCGATCCCCCGGTGATAGAAGGTTAGTTGCGTCGTCTCGGTTTCATGGAGTGAGGTAAGGAGATTCATTCGCCAAATATTCGTATTGTTATGAGGAATGTTCCATGTGCCGTCGATGTAGACCGCTAGACGCTTCATCGAGCCTCCGAATAGTGTAAGTAGTAGAAAGGTTTTCCTGCGTCTGCCGATACAGCCGTGCGGTGAATGGTACTGGTGATCTTTGATCGAGGCCCTCTGAAGAGGGAAGCGTCGCACTTCCCAGCGATCCGACCGACGGCATCGCGCGGCGGGTCGCCGATGGCGCAACTCGTCTGAGTGACGTCACTTGCACCACACGTGTTGCGGTCTCTACGGTGAGGTCAACTACCTTTTGATCTGCGAAGACGATGACAATCTGGACCAGTCGCACGCAGGACCCCACAGAAGCCAAGGTGCCTTCACGCTGGTCCCGCAGGTGGAGCAGGTATCTGCCATGACCGTTGTGGATCAGAGCGGAGGCGTTGACGGGCTCCGGCCGCCCGTCGAGACCCTGGTCGCGGGCGTCCAGGAGCTTGGCGCGCAAGGTCGGGGACCTGACATCGGCGAACTCGAGCCACCGGGCGCCGGCAACCTCCTCGTACTGCAACGCGAGCTGGGGGCGCTGCTCGGGCACGAGGTAGAAGGCGAAGCGGAAATCGAAGTGCTGGTGCGCGCCTTCGCCCTTGGAAGGGTTGGCGTCGATGTCGTGCACGTCGATGTCGATCGGAGCGCCGAAGAACTGCGGAGTCAGACACAGGTCGCCCGGCCGGAGGTCGGTCTCCCCGCACACTCCCCGCAGCGCCGCGGCCAGGAGCGTCCGGTCCCCCTCGACATGGCCGCCTGGATCGAGTAGCAGCCCTGTGGCCTTGTATCCGATGTGCAGAACGCGCTGGTCCCGGTCGATGACCGCCGCGCTGCACGTGACATGACCGGAGAGCGTGGCACGGTCAGCCGGGACGTCGGCAGCGTCCAGGAGGGACAGCAGGCCGGGGAGGGACTCCCGCTCGTGCGGATGCCGGGCCAGGTACGCCTCAGCGGTCGCGCGGATGTGGGAACGGGGGAGCGGCACGTCATCACCTCGGGACGGCGGAAAGGAGCGGGGGCGTCCGCGGCCGTAAGGGCGCCGCTTCGGCAGGGCACGCTGAGGCGGCGCCGGGGCCGCTCATGCGGAGGTCTCGCGCTTCTCGCCATCCGGCTCGGACGTGATCTGGAAGGACAGCAACTGGTTGAAAAAGCCCGGCTGTTGGGAGTGCTGGGCGTAGGTGTCCTCCTGGACGATCCTGCCTTCGTCGAGGATCACGATGCGGTCGGCGATGGCGACGTTGGTGATGCGGTGGGTCACCAGCAGCACCGCCCGGTCCCGGGCGAGAGTCCGCAGCCGCTGGAAGATACGAAACTCGGCGCGGGGATCCAGGTTCGCCGTCGGCTCGTCGAGGACCAGCAGACCAGCCTGGCGGAAGAACGCCCTCGCCAGAGCGATCCGCTGCCACTGGCCGCCGCTGGGCTCCTCCCCGTTGAGCCACTCGCAGGCCAATAGGGTGTCCAAGCCGGATCCGAGCTTGTCGACGACTTCGTCGGCGTCGGCCGCCTCACCCGCCTCGCGGACCGCCGCGTCATCGGGCGCAGTGGGCTGTCCCTGGGTCACGTTCTCACGCACGGTCAGCGGCCAATACGCGTAGTCCTGGCAAGGTGAGGAAACGTCGGACAGCGCATCGCGATCCTTGCCGGCGTAACGGTGGGTGACCGACTTGACCTCGATCGCCTCCGGCGGCTCAGGACGGTGCGGACCCCGGCGCATACGGAAGCCGCCCGCCTTGTCGAGGAAGCCGCTCCAGTCGTGCACCCGGCTCCGGCAGATGACCGAGGCGCTCGATGTGGACGGGCGGGTGATCGAGCGGGAGACTGGGAGACCAGGCTGTCAGGCACTGGGCGCTGGGCACGAACAGTGGCTGGGGCAAGGCGTGCAGGGGCCAGAACCGCCAGGCGCCGATGACTTCCTCCCGCTGCCGCGGCGTGCCGGACCAGGCAGTGACGAGAACGGGCACCGTCAACCGGACGACGTCCCCCACCCGGTCCAGAAGAGTGCCCAGCACCCGCACGTCGCCCGGATCCGCCAACAGGCCCGCCTCCTCGTAGAGTTCGCGAACCGCCGCTTCGGCGAAGACCTCGCTCGGCTCGACGGAACCGCCGACCAGCTCCCAAGTTCCACTCCGGTGACGCCCGAGCAGGACCCCCTCAGCACCACGGACGATCACGCCGACCCCGAGCGCAGCGTTCGGCGGAGGAAGCGCAGGAGTGCGAGGGCGGCTCGGTACCCGCTCCGGGCGGCGCGCCTCGTACAGCCGGTACGAGACCGCGTTGTCCCTTTGTGGGGTGTCGATCGCCGTGACCGACTCCAGGATGAAGCCGTGCTCACTGAGCAGGTTCTCCCACAGCGCTTCCGTGAGCACCCACATGTGCACGGTGTGGTCCTCGGTGGTGCCGGGCAGCCGCAGGACCTCGGGCCGGGCGGCCACCTCGCTGGAGGGGCCGACACCGCGCGAGTTGGTGTGCAGGGCGGAGAAGATCAGCCGCCCGCCGGGCCTTACGCCGTTGGCCAGAGCGGGCAGAAGCCGGCGCGGGTCGGTGAAGGGCACACCACTGACTGAATAGACCAGATCGTACGGGTCGGCGTCGCGCAGGTGGTCCGCCGCGTCGGAGCACTCCAGGCGCAGACCATGTGCGGCCGGGTAGCGGGTGGCGGCGCGCTCGTGCTGGGTGGGGGAGGAATCCACGGCGGTGACCTGAGCGCCGAGGGCTGCCATGCGGGCAGCGTGCCGGCCGAGGCCGCTGCCGAGGTCGAGCACGCGCAGCCCCGCCACCTCGCCGAAGACCTCGACGCCGGGGCCGGCGTCGGGGATATCCCAGGACCAGTGGTTCAGCTCGGGCAGTTCACGTGCTCGTGCTCTGGCGATCTGGTGGGCGCCATACACGGTCCAGACGCCCTGGTTCTCTGCCTCGATATCCGGCATGAGGTGCTCTCCAGCAGTAGAGGGGTGGTCAGGGGCGTAGCAGCGTAGGACGTCGAGATCGGCAGTGCGGACGGTGGACCTCCGGTCGTGAGTAGCTCGGCGTCCGCAGGGGTTATCCCGAGCCTCCGGAAGGCCGTTCGGTGGTCGCACGGCGGCGAGATTCGCTGCCGCGGCCGCGGCCAGCTGCGGATCGTATTCGATGCTGGTGACCCGGCCCGGACCAGCCTGCGCAGCGAGGAGCCTGGCGTTGCGGCCGGTTGCGGTGCCCAGTTCCAGCGTGATGTGGCCGGGCTCCAGTATCAGCGAGTCGAGCATGTCAGCGACGACATCTTCGCAGGAGAGACTCGAACTGGGCAGGCCTCCGGTGACCTGGGTGATGGCGGCCGTGGAGGGACCGGCGTAGACAAGCTCCGCCCATCCCTCGGGATCTGTCGCCCGCTCGACGGGCACGTACGCGTGACCGTCCCAGGTCCACAGTTGATCCGGCGCGAACAGATGCCGCGGGTAAGCCTGTGCGGCACGGCGGACCCACGGGGAGTCCGCCGGCCACAGCCCCCTGTCATCCATGGCGCGCACCAGTCGGGCCTGGAGTTCGGAGAGGTGATCCATCAGATCCTACTTCCGGCGCTGTCCGGAGGCGGGCGGCGGCTTCTCCACCTTCCCTGTCCGCGTTCCGCGGCGGGGGTGTACCTTCGCTGAGCGGCCTACCCGGCTTGCTGTGGTCGCCCATGAGCGATCCTCTCCTTGTGCCGTACGATCCCGCGACATGCTGGTGCACGGACGCCCTGGACTGCCAGGGAACCGCGCTCTGTGTCCGAAATCTGTCGCGCTATGTCCTGCGCCGACGGGCGGTCACATGCTCGTCCCCGCTGCGTCAAGTTTCTTGACGGTGGTCCGGGCTGGAACGCATCGTGGCACTTTCCACGGATTCCACACACTGGAAGAGGGCTTGCTGTGTCCTTCTCCTGGCACTACCTCGTCCGCTCCGACGGTTCATTCACTCGTTCTTCGAACGTTGACGGTTCACTCGACTCCGTTACTGACGGAGAACTCGCCCGCATCCGTGCCTACGGCGACGAGGAGGAGCGACAGCCGCTCTCGCCCCGCTCGCGCTGTACGGGGGCGCTCATAGTGGGCTGGCGCGGCGGCCCACTGTTCAAAGCGGTGTGGATGGAGCGCTGCCCCGTCTGCGACGCCCACCGTCCCGCCGCCCGTGCCTTCCTTCAGTGGCACCACGACCGGAGTGCAGCTCGGAGAGGCAGCCACAGCTCTTCTCGCACTGGGAGACGGAAGACCATGCAGGCCATGGGCTGGGTTCGGATCACCAGGACGAGACGCCACCGGGCCTCTCGTCCCACGAGAACATCCAGGCAGGGAGACGGTGCTGAACCGACCCCTGGCGGCATGTCAGCCCGCACCAGCACCTGCCCTGGTGGGGGAGCAGGATCGCTGACGCGTGAGACAGGCCGGTGAGCCGAGGGTTCCGTGCTCTCGCCGAAGGAGAGGATGCGAGTCGGCCGGAGGGAGACACGGCCCCTCCGGTCGACCCATTGTGAGCATGCCGAGCCGGGGCGACGTGACCGCGGCCGGACCTCCCATTTGCCGCCAGGACTCAGCAGCGACCGTCCCTTGAAGGTCTCGTTGATCGATTCGATGACCTGTCGCAGCGGCTTGAACAGGTGCGCCAGGCCGTTCCTGTGCACCTTTACGGGCAGGCCGCAGCAACTGGACTCCATGCTCGGACGGTTCACGTTCGAAACCACGGCCGAAGTAGTTCTTGTCGCCGATGAGAGTCCGTCGGGGGCGCTCTCGCAGAAGCCCGCATTCGGCTGCCAGGAGGTCAAGGAGGGTCTCGCGTTCGTCGGCCTTGGCCTCGGTCAGGGCGGAGGCGATGGGAAGGCCCTGAAGGGTGCAGACCAGGTGCAGGAGCGGGCCCCAGAAGAAGCGGCTGTGGCTGGCGCAGTAGCCGTATTCGGCCCAACCTGCCAGGTCGGAGCGTTTGATGGTCTCGTGGGAGCGGCCGCATTCCACCGGGGTGGAGTCCACGCCCCATACGTCGTCGCTCCACACCGAGGTGGTGGTGGCCAGGATCCGGTTGACGCTTCGCATCAGACCGGCGGCCATGCGCAGCCGCTTGTTGTAACCGGGCTGCTGGGGCAGGCAGGGGAGAGGTGGCGCAGGTGGGCACGGGCATGGCGGAGCCATTTGGCCTCGGATGTGTAGCCGAGTATGGCCCGCATCGTGGCGAGGGTGACCAGTTCGGCATCGCTCAGGCGGGGCGTAATGCCGACCGGCGGCGCCACGGCGCCAGGTCGTGATGCTCCTTCAGCATGTCGTCGGTCGTCGCATAAAGTGCTGTCGCGAGGGTGTCCACGTCGTTCGTCACAAAACGATCTTGGACACCCTCGTTCTCGTCTCCGCAGACACCCCTTGGACCACACCACCAGGAGGAACCAGTGTCATACCCGCAACTGCTCACCCCCGAGGAGAAGCTCGCCGACGCGAAGAAGCTGTTGAGCCTCCCGCGTATCGTCGTGATCTGCGGCTCCACCCGCTTCATGACGGAGATGAACGAGGCCGATCTGCGGGAGACCAAAGCCGGAAGGATTGTCGTCAAACCGGGCTGTGACATGAAGTCGCCGCACGAGCTTTGGTCCGATCCTGTCGAGGCGGAGGCGCTGAAGGTTCGACTCGACGATCTGCACCGGGCGAAGATCCGGCTCGCTGATGAGGTGCTCGTAGTCGGCGACTACATCGGAGACAGCACCCGAGCCGAAATCGCCTACGCCCGGTCGCTGGGCAAGCCCGTGCGGTTCACGCACCCCGAAGTCGACCCTGACGCCTGACCGCCCGCTGCCACCTCGACAACCAGGGCAGGCAGCCCGCCGCCCGACCGTCTCGCGGTGGCTTCGGCCGCCGCCCACCCCACACCCTCCGCTGGCATCCCTTGGAATTGATCATCTAGGTGACGAGGGCGGCGAGCATGGCCATGTCGTCGTCGCGGGGTCCTCCGGTCCACCGGTGGATGTCGTCGGCCAGGGCTTTGATGACCGCGTCGGGTGCGGGCTGTCCCGATGCGGGGAACTCGCGCAGCACGCGGGCCGGGTCGTAGAAGGAGCCCTCGTTGTTACGGGCCTCGGTCACACCGTCCGTGACGAACACCAGTACATCGCCCGGCGAGAGCGGGAACACCTCGGCGGGCGAGCGCCGGGTGTGCAGATCGCCCATGCCCAGCGGCAGGTCCGGCTCGACGGCGGTGAGCGGGCGCACCCCGTCCGCGCCGATGAGATACGGCTCCGGGTGGCCGCGGTTGACCAGTCGTACCGTATCGGAGCCCGGCGCGACCTCGGCGAAGAGCGCCGTGACGAAGCCCTCCCGGCGTTCCGTCCCCTCGCGCAGCTGTTTCTCCCGGCTGAGCGAGTCCTCCAGCCGGTTCGCCAGGTCGCCGAGATCCTCGACGTGGTGAGCGGCCTCCCGGAAGGCACCGAGCATGATGGAGGCCGCCGTCACGGCGCGGACTCCTTTGCCGCGCACATCCCCGATGAGGACCCTTACACCGAACGGTGTGTCCTGGATCGCGTAGGCGTCGCCGCCGATACGTGCCTCCGCGTCGGCCGCTTCGTACCGGGCCGCCACACGGAGGGAACCGATCCGCTCGGGCGGGGCGGGCAGTACGGCCCGCTGGAGTGCCTCGGCCACCGACTGGGCGACCTGGAGGCGCCGGACGTACCGTTCGATGACCCGGTTCACATCGAGACCGATGGCCGCGGCGAGCAGCACATTGATGATCTCGGTCCAGCCGATGACATGTCTCGCTCTTCCCGACGCGAGTTCCACGGCCACGGTCGCCGCGAGCGCCAGCAGCGCGATCCAGGCGGTCTGGCGGAACGTCATGGTCGCGCCCGCGAAAACGCAGGTCACGGCGAGCAGCGGAACACCGCTGTAATCGATGGGTGTGGAGAGGTCGAAGACGACGGCCAGGACGACGAGGGCCGGCGGCGTCCAGCGCACATAGGACGGCCAGTGGGAACTGAGTCGGTCCATGGAACGTGTCCCCCAGCGGGTCGGCGAACCGGCGGGTCGCGGTCCTGTCGCTCCGTCATTTGTAACCGCCGGGATGACGCGCCTAACGCCGGGCCCGGGGCGGGAGCCGGTTCAGGGGCGTGCCATGGGTCGGTGGGGCGGTGGCGTTGTCCGCCCGGAGCGTTCTCCTCGAACGCCCGGAACCCGCCCCGGGGAAACGGGGCGGGTTCCGGGCCGGGACATCCGGGCGGCCGGTCGCGGGCTCCGGACAGGGCCTGGACGAGTAAGTCCGAAGTGACGTGACCATGTAGGTTCGCCGGTTTGGTGGTCGGGGCGGTTGGAAATGCGGTGAGGCGCCCGGCTGCGCCCGCAGCCGTGCTCGGCCAGTTCGCGCAACCTGCCGCCGAGCGCCCTTTCCAGTGATCAGATATCGAAAATCGGCGGGGAAATTCGCCAGAAAGTTCTCCTCCGTCGAGCCCAGATTTCCGAAGCACGTAGTCAGGCCCTGTGCGCGGAGCAGTCCGTAGGTCACGTCGCGCACCGTTTGCCGCGCTGCGCCAGGCCGGTCGGCTTCGGTTGGTCATCACAGTCTCCTGCGCAGTTCGGCCGACGGGTCGGCGACCATGACCAAACGCCCCAGAGCCACGGTGCGCGACGTTTCCGAAGAACGAGATCGTGATCGAATGTACGGCGCGGCACACTGTCCGCACCGGCCCGCCAAGCCCGTCCTGAGAATCCCCGTGCTTCAAACGGCAAGAACCCTGTGCGGGCCCTTTACGCCGTCAATGCTCGCCGCCGAACACCTCATCGACGAGCCTCTCCATCGCCTTCAGGAACGCCCCGGCCAGGGACATCGTGGCGTCGTCCACATAGTTGAGCGAGGCGGTGAGGGTCTTGCTGCCGTCGAGCGTGCTGTACATCAGCGCCGCGTGGCCCGCGGCGCCGCCGTTGTGGAAGAGGAGGGTGCCGCCGTTGGGGCCCGCGTCCTGCACACGCAGCCCCAGGCCGAAGCCGCTCTCGGGATGCGGTGTGCGCATCTCGGCCAGCAGCCCGGCCGGCAGGAGCTTGCCGCCGGCCAGCGCGGAGATGAACGTGTGGAGGTCCTGGGTGGTGGAGATCATGTCTCCGCCGGCGGAGATCCAGGAGGGGTTCTGGCGGGTGATGTCGACCGTCTTCTGCCGGCCGGCTTCCTCGTATCGGTAGTAGGCGTGGGCGTGCGGCTCGGGGATCTCCGGCGAGGTGTACGGCACCACGGTGTCCGACAGGCCGAGCGGACCCAGGATCCGCTCCTGCGTCTCCTCGGCGCACGAGCGGCCGGAGACCTTCTCGACCAGCAGCCTGGCCAGCACGTAGTTGGTGTTGGAATAGCTCCAGCCCGTCCCTGGCTCGAACCGCGCCGGCTTGGACAGCGCCAGCCGTACCAACTCCTCCGGCGGGTAGGTCTTGAAGCGGTTGTCCACCCACTCCTGGCCAGAGATGGTGGAGGGGATCCCCGCTACGACCGTCCCGTCCTCGAAGAGCTCGCCGGTGAAGTTGAACACTCCGCTGGTGTGCTGCAACAGCATCCGCACCGTTATCCGCCGGTCAAGGGCGAACTCGGGCAAGTAGTCGGCCGCCGGGGTGTCCAGGTCGATTCTTCCTTCGGCCACCAGCTGCAGCACCAGGGTCGCGGTGAAGGTCTTGGTGTTGCTGCCGATCCGGACGTACCCGTTGACCGGCGGCTTGGCAGCCTCGCCCAGCCTGGCCGCCCCGGCACTGCCGACCCACTCGCCCCGCTCATCGTTCACGCGCAGCGACACCCCGGCGAGACCGGAATCGACGATCTGCTGGATGGCCTTCTGCAGCTCCGGGCGGTCCTGTCCGGCAGCGGAGTTCTCTGTGGTGTGGAGGGACTCGCTCATGGTCATTCCTCTATCTCGCGACAGTTGGCCCTGGTGGCTACCGGCCCCTTTCGAGGCGGCCTCGCGATGAGCGTGCACCCTGACCCGAGGTCAAGGTCAACCTCCATCGCCCGGTTGAACGCCCTGGTCGAGCCGAACCTGCGTGCGGCCGGCATCCATATCCCGCACCAGTAACGCCTTCTCGGCTTGTCCTACCTTCCAAGCATGGGCCTGAGCTGGTTCTTCGTAAGATCAGCGGGCCTGGGGGGGGGCTGGGTGTGGCGGTGAGCTTGTCGCCGTTTGATGGCTCAGAGGACTTGGCCGCCCGGAGCCCCGCGACGACTCGACCGCTCATTGGGGTACGCGACTCGATCGCTGTGCAGGACGAACGTCGGGGGCTCGGGCGGCATCGGACGGGGCAGGAGCGTCAGGACAGGATCGGGATCAGACCCACGGCGAACACGACGTAGAAGCCGGCTGCCGTCGCGAGGCGGGCAGGAGTGAGCTTGTGGGCGCGCATGGTGGCCAGGAGGTAGACGATCGCGGCCATCGTGATGATCCCGGACCACAAGAGGGCGCCGTCGAAGTGCCACGTGGTGAACAGCAGGCCGATGCCGCTGGGGACGGTGGCCTGGATCATCATCGAGCCGGAGATGTTCGCCAGCGCCAGCTTGATCTTTCCTTGGCGTACCCAGATGACCGCGTTCATGATCTCCGGGAGTTCGGTGGCGATCGGGGACAGGAGCAGGGCGGTCACGGTGGCGGACAGGCCGAGCATCGGGCCGATGACATCGAGCTGTGCCACGAAGTAGTGCGCGGCGAGGAAGATCACGCCGAGGCTGGCCAGGGTCTGCGCGACCACGGCCCAGGTGGCGGGAGACGCCTTCTTGGGCTGGAACTTCAGCGGCTCCAGTTCCTCGTCCTCCTCGTCGCCCTCGTCCGCGCGGCTGCTGCGGATCTCGCGCCAGAAGTAGACGGCGTAGGCGGCGAAGAACAGCACGCCGAGGGCGGGCTTGAAGGCGAAGGCGACCAGGCCGAGCGAGACCTTCACGATGAAGATCGGCAGGAACCACTGCTGGTCCTTGGCCAGGCGCTTCATGTCTTTCTCTTCGCCCAGCGCCTCACCGCTGTCGGGGCCGCTGGGCGGCATGCCGGTATCGGCCAGGACGAGCAGGCGTTCCCTGCGGCGCTTGAGCAGGAGCACCGCTCCGGTCACGCCGTAGGCGACGGTGGCCAGCGCGAGGGGGCCGCCCATCGCAGCACCGACGCCGATGTTCTTGGCCTCCTCGGTCGTGCCGGTGGTGACCGCGACAAGGGTGACCACGGATTCGGGCAGGGCCGTGCCGAAGGCAGCGAGGACCGTGCCGACGGCCATCTTGCCGACCTTGAGCCTTTGGCCCAGCCACTCGACCGCGTTGACGAACCACTCACACGAGAGGTAGATCGCCACCGCGCACACGATGAGCAAAACGAAATGGATCACGGGACTCGGTCGTCCTTCCGGTGTCGGCGGGACACCGAAGGACGACCAGCGCGGGGCGGCGGTACGACTTCGGCCCCGCCGATGCACTAGTTGTCATCGACAAAGGGCCGAAGGTCTCACCCGCCCTCATCCCTGACAGATGTGGGCCCGGCCACCGGGAACCCCGCTCGGGATTCCAGCATGTCGACGACCGGTTTGCGGGGTTACTCCCCTTCGCGGTTGTTCATCCTACACATAATTCAACTGCGGTAAACGCGAAGTATCCGATGAATTGTCGATTCTTTACCCTGGCGTTGCGGTGGTCCCGAGGCCGGAGCCGGCGCGCAACGGGGTGGGGCCTGAAGAACCGGCGGGGGCGTTCATCGCAGCCGAGTCGGGCACGGTTCCGCGCCGCTGGGGGTGGCGCGGAACAGTGTGAGCCGCAGCGGTGGCAGCGGGGGGCTTCGCCGCAGTCAGGCCGGGCTCGTCCGGTCCGTGAGTGTCAGGGCGAGCACTTCGCCTGGTAGTTGTTCACGCTGTCCTTGACGAGACGCGTGGCCTTGGAGGCGTTGTCGTAGCCGTTCAGCTCGACCTCCTTGGTGCTGCCGAGCTGCTTGTAGACGTTGAAGAACGCCTCGATCCGCTGCCGTTCCATGGACGGCAGGTCCTTGATGTCCTTGACCTCGGAGTAGGTGGGGTCCACGTCGTCGACCGGGACGGAGATGATCTTCTCGTCGGCCTCACCGTCGTCGACCATCTTCAGTACACCGATCGCCCGTACGTTGATGACCGCGCCGGACTTCAGGGGCTCGCGGGTCAGGACCAGCCCGTCGAGCGGGTCCCCGTCGCCGCCCACGGACTGCGGCACAGAGCCGTAGTTGGCGGGGTAGGCGACCGGCATCGACATGAAGCGGTTGACGACGAACTGGCCCGTCTCCGGGTCGATCTCGTACTTCGTGATGCTGTCCTGCGGTATCTCCACGACGACGTTGAAACCGTCCTTCGGGATGTCCTTGGCCGCCGGCTGCGGGAAGGCCAGGGGGTGCACGTACCCGCCCGGGGTTGACGGCCAGCAGTCCGCTGCCGCAGACGAGTTCGTGGCGGAATTCGACGCGGTCGTCGCACCGGATGACGTCACTGCCCCCACGGCGAGGACGGCGATGACCGGAGTGGCGATCATGGCTGCGGAACGGAGAAACGGTCTTGACATGACAAATCCTAACTAAACGCCTCAATGACGACAGTGAATGTGACAGCTGTAGGTGTACGGATCTCGACTCCGTGGTGACGATTCGAAGTTGAGGTGTGCGGGCTCTCACGACCCGGGACTGGTCGGCTGATCGGCGCCGAGGCGGTGGGTCAGAGCCAGTGCCGGCGGCGTAAAGCGCGGTGGATGAGCGAGCACGCCAGGACAGTGGCTCCGATGGCGATGGCGCTGATACGGCCGGGGCCGTTTTGCCGCAGCGGCGCCTCGAGCGGGGCGACCGCTCCGCGCAGATTCAGGAGCTCACGCCTGAGCTGGTAGATCCGGCCGATGTCCCTGCTGTGCTCAGCCGTGTACGTGTCGGCCTCGGCCCGGTCGACACGCGCCGCCAGCCACGGGACGACTTCCAGATACTGGTCCACCAGCGTGCTGGTCAAGGCCCACAGCACCACGGCGGGCCCGTGGGCGAGAAGTTCGGGCCGGGCACCGAGCCGCTTGCGCACGCCCACGAGATGACTGGAAGGCCCGTGACGGACGACGACGATGAAGCCCTCGCCCATGAAGACCATGACCTCCCCAGCGGCGATGAGGTCGTCTTCCGTGTCGGAATGGATGTCGTCGTGCTGGGCGACGACAGCGGATTTGGGGACGAGGAACAAGGCGCGGCCATAGCGCTCCAGCGTGGGCCGCTGGTGCGCGTGCAAGGCGTCCTCGACGGCGAGTGGGTGCAGGTCGAAGGCGTCCGCGACGGACTGGAACCGGCCGGCACTGGGGGCGTGCAGGCCGACCCATACGCATCGGTCCCGCTTAGCACGAACCGCTGGCACGGCCCGGTGCAGCGGAAGCAACTCGGGCCTTTGGCGGCCCGGTTCGTACAGGGCGCAGGTCACCACCGCGCCGGAGGGGGTGGTGTCGTGGCCCGTCATGGCTGCACCTGCAACGCGTACGTGGCCCGCCACGGCCAGGCGTGCGGGGTGAGTATGCGAGCGCACATGGCTGGCGTGAAGTGCGAAGTGCCTCACGGGTCTCGTCCGGGCCTTCCCGCGCTACCGGCGGGGGCTTCGAGGACGACCGCTCAAGGGCAAAGGCGGAAGCTTCGACCCCGCCGACTCGCATACGTCGTCGACAAAGGGCCGAAGGTCTCGCCCACCCATACCGCTACGGCACGGGCCCGGCCACCGGGAACCCATCAAAAGGTTCCAGTATGTCGACGACCGGTATCACAGGGCTACTCCCCTTCGCGGCAGCCATAGTACACACCGTGTGGCGAGCAAGCACATGCTGGATGTGGTCGGACGCGCGCAGACCAGGCCGACCTAACGACGAGTCAACCGGATCAGCTCAAGTGACCATCCCTAAGCGGACGCTCTCGGCGCGAGCGCGGCGATGCCACTCCCAGTCTCCCGGGTTGTCCTCCGGGGACGGCCGGTGCTGGGGTGCCAGGGGCGAGGACGGCAAAGGCTCCGGCATCCAGGTCGGCCCGTATCCCGCCGGACAACCGGACGCTGGGCGGTGTGCGCGGGACGAGGAGTCTGCCGCAGTGCGGGAGGTGCCAGTCGTCGGCGAGTTCACGCAGGTCGACGCCGAGGTCGTCGCTCCCCAGGCATTGGCAGAGGTTTGCCAGTTGTACGAGGCGCTGGAGTTGGTCGGCGGTCACGCCCACCGATGAGCAGTACTTCCGGATGAACCGCGGGAGGCAGCGTGCCGGCCCCTGACCGCGTTACGCGATCCGATTTCGCTTGGAGCCGGCGGACGGCTTCCGCCGGAGTCGCTGTTTACTTCACCACGGAGATGAACTCAGACTCAGCGATCGAATCCCTACGCGGACCATGACTCCTCCAGGATTTCTTCGATGATCCGCGCCCACTCCGATTCCTCGGCTGCAAACGGGATCGGATCGAAGGAGTTGATCTTCTCTTTGAAATGGGTTTCCAGTTGATCAAGGTCTGCATCTGAACGACAGGCGTCTGTGAACTCCTGAAAAGCAAGAAGAGTGTGGACGAGCGACTCCACATCCCGATGGAGGTGCACATACGAGTCAAGGGGATCCCCTTCCGGGAACGCATACACCATCCCGTCCGCCGGGTTCAGTGCGATGACCATGTATGAGAACCAGCCCAGCTCAAGCCAGTTCTCGCACTGCGAGGGAAGTTCCTCGGCGTGATGCGCATATTTCTCCGAGAGCGAGATCGGTGCGCCCTCGGCTCGCGTCATGAATTGCTCATCGTGCGGCAATCCGATAGAACTCAGAAAATTCGCCGTGTTCTCATGGAGATATGCGTCGGTTTCGTAACGCGGAAAATAGACAACGCCGGTGATTCCGTAGCGACCGATCAGTTCTTCGGGCGTGATTGCGTGATGCATGGACAGGCCTTACCTATTTGCCCTCGGTAACCAATTGAGCGTTCCGAGTGGAGCTTGATTGGTTCACTGCAGCCGACGAGTATGCTTTCCCCTCTGTCGCCGGGGTCGACATGGCGCCCTACCGCGTAGTTGCGGCCCCTATTACTTCAGTTGTCGTTCGAGACCTGCTTTCTGGGCATGAAGGGTTGCCCAGCCTGTTGCGGTGATGATGTCGCGGGCGATGTCGACGGCGTTGCGTCCGTCGGTGGGGATGCGATGGACCCACGCTGGAGCGGTGGTCTCCAGGTGGGAGGCCATTCTCGCGCCGCGGGTCAGGTGGGCGTCGAGTTGGCTGCCGATCTCGCGGCCGCTCAGACGCTGCTGGGCGGTGGCGTCGTTGGCGGTCAGTAGCACTGCGATGATGCGCGGGGTGCCGCCTATGGCCCGGGCGATCAGGTCGGGTTCGAGGACGGAGACCGTGTTCGTGTAAATCAGCCTTCGGCAGCCGAGGGTTGAGTAGTTGCGCCACAGGGCCGCCAGGTTCGCCTCTGTGATCCGGGAGCGGGATGGGTCTTCGGGGGGTGCGGGGAAGATCTGGTCCAGGTTGTCGCCTTCGACCAGCGCGTGGGCGATCTGTGCGGCTTGGAGTTGCGCCGAGACCTCCCAGCCGGCGGTGGTCTTCCCGACTCCGGCTCGTCCTCCGATCAAGAGTGCTTCCGGTCGCTCGTCATCGGGCATGAGTCGGCCTCCTTCGTCGTGGGGGCGCCGGTACTTGGCAGCGCAGGCGGTCGGGTCGTTATGGCTGGTGTCATGCGCTTGGCGATTGCGGTGGTGGTGCCATCGTGTCCTGGCTTGATGACGTCGTCGCCATTCGGGCCAGCGTAGATGGAAGCCGAGGTCCCGGTTCTCGGGTATTCGCATCGGCATGATGAGCGTCAGGAGTCGCTGGAGTTCGGGCACCACGCTCGCCGCGTCCCCCCATTGCGACACGAACTCCGCGCGCAGCCGCTGGGAGGTCTCGGCGACGGGTGACGTCGCCGGGAGGATTCGGTCGTCGTACATGCCGAACCGTACCTGGGTCACCGGAGCCGCCAGCAGCACCAGGAGGGCGAGTGCCCCAGCGGCCACCAGGGCCGGGCGCCGCGTCACCGCGCGCGGCCGGGCACACCCCGAACCACGTCGGAGGATCGACCGGCTGCGGGTCATGGTCCTGGGGGTACGGGAGGAATACCGCGGCCGTGGCATCGAACTGCTCCTGGGCATGGAGCTGTCCCGCGACGCACAGCGGAACGCCTCGCCCGGACCCCGGATAACTCCGACAGCTGACCCACACCGGCCGTCCTGTCCGCGTCACTGCGCCGACTGTCGCGAGGGGGTCGGGAGTGAGCACTGAAGAAACCCGTGGTGACAACTTAGGTAAGGCTCACCTAACATGACTCTGGTCGTCTTCGGGCCCCACTCCGAGAAGCCGGTCTCCCCTTCCTGTCCGAATCCAGGGCACGGCTCCGCGCATCGGTGTGCCGTGCTCCCTCTCCCGAAGGAGACATGCAGCGCATGTCCATGCCCCGCAGCGGCCGTCTGGCCGCCCTCGCCGCTCTGACCGTCGTGTCGGTGGGCGCCGGTGTCCTCGCCGTTCCCGCTTCCGCCGCGCTGGGAGTCCTCGCCGCCGCCCCCGCCGCCGCGTCGGCGCAGGACAGCGGGACCTCGTCCGCCGCCGCCCCGATCCTGGTGACCGGGCAGACCGCCTGGGGCTTCAAGGCGTCCTGGGTCCGGTATGTCACGGGCATGGGTGGCTCGGTGAACGTGGACGGCGGCGCAACCAAGGATTCGGCCGGTCTGATCAGCTACCCCGTCAAGCACGGCTCGGTGCACCCTGCCCGGCGCGCCGCCGATGTGCGCTTCGGTGGTTCGGTCACCTACTCCGTACCCGGGCACGGCATCACGGCGATCACCCTCGCCAACCCCCGGGTCGTCCTCAAGGACGGCAAGGGCACACTCCACATGGACGTGACCACCGACCTCGTCGCCGGTGAGGCCCCCGTGACCACGGAAGGCGTGCCGCTCGCCGCGCTCACCGCGTCCGCCGGCGCCCTGGACGGCGCCACCCTCGACTGGACCGGCATCACGGCCACCCTCACCGACGAGGGCTCGAAGATCTTCACCTACCAGGGCCGGCCCATGTACGCGGCCGGCACCGCGCTGGAGACCGTCGCCGTCGACGGTACGGTCGGCGTCCCCACCCTGACGGTCAGCCAGGTCGCCGGGCTGGGGGCCGAGACCCGGGTCACGGTCACCGGCAAGGGCTACCAGCCCGGCCGCGGGGTGTACCTGGCCCAGTCCATAGCCATGCCCGGCACCACGTACCCCAGTGTCTTCGGCAACGCGGCGTACGTTCGTCAAGTCGGCGCCGACGGCACGTTCACCGTGACGATGAAGCTCACCGAGACGTTCACGCCCTCCGGCGCCCCCGTCGTGGACTGCCGTACCACCGCCTGCTTCGTCACCAGCTTCAACTCGCACGACGGCGGTGACCGCACCTGGATGTCCTCACGGGCCCAGGATGTCGCCCAGCCGCTGAAGTTCGGCGCCGCCACCGTGACCACCCAGCCCAGCTCGCGTACCGTCCGCTCGGGCGCCACCGCCGTCTTCTCCGCCGCCGCGAGCGGCGCCGACTCGGTCCGCTGGGAGCGCAGTACCGACCGGGGCGCGACCTGGAGCGCCGTCCCCGGTGCCACCTCCACCACCCTGTCGGTGAAGGCGACCGGCGCGCTCAACGCTCACCGCTACCGCGCCGTGTTCGTCAACGAGTCGGGTGCGACGGCCACGTCGTCCGCCACGCTCACCGTGTCCGCCGTTCCCACCCGGATCGTCTCCTTCAACGCCTCGCCCGAGCCGGTCGGCAAGGGCGGCACGCTGAAGGTGACCGGTACCCTCCAGACCGCTGGGGCGACGGACGACGTCTGGCGCCCGCCGGCCCGGACGTCCGTCGTGATCGAGACCCTGCCCTCGGGCAGCCGGACCTGGAGCAGGGCCACCACGGTCACCACCAGCGGCACGGGCACCTTCTCGGCGTCGGTCACCGCCACCAAGGACAGCCAGTGGCGGGCCCGTTATGCCGGAACCGCCGACCGCGCCGCGGCCGTCAGCTCCAGCGACTACGTGGACGTCAAGCTGCGGACCGCCATCTCCGGCTTCAACGCGGGCCCCGAGCCGGTCCGCAAGGGGCGGACCATCACGGTGACGGGCACCCTGCGTAGCCTGAACGGCACCTGGAAGAACGCGGCCGCCCAGTCCGTGGACATCCTGTTCAAGGCCGACGGCTCCCGCACATGGACCAAGCAGTCCACGGTGCGCACCAACAGCCGCGGCATGTTCTCCAAGGGGTTCACCGCCAAGAAGGACGGCGCCTGGAAGGCCGAGTTCAAGGCCACCTCGTCCCGCCTGGGCGTCACCAGCTCCAGCGACCGGGTCGACGTCCGCTGACCCGCGCCCGGCCGTACACCGGCCCCGGGCGGCCGGTCACCAGCGAGCGCCGACCGGCTGCCCCGGAGCACGGACCCGAGGCACGGCACCACGGAGCCACCGCACGGAGAAGGCCCGCGACACAGGGCAGTTCACCTTCCTCCGGGACGCGGCACTCCCGCCGGACCTGAGCGCGGGTGGGGCACAACGGAATTCAAAGGGAACTCATAGGTGCGAGCTTGTGACGAACGAGCAGGAGGCGCAGCGGAGTTGACGCCGTTGACCGAGTTAATGGAACGTTGAACCACTGAGTCCGCCGAGTCCCATCCGACACTGCCTGGAGGCCCGGAACCATGTCCCAGAACCACCCCCGCCCGTCCCGACGCACGCTTCTCGCCGGCGCCGCCGCCGCGCTCGCGGTAGCGGCCAACGCCGGCACGGCGAACGCCGCTTCCGGCGCCCCGGCTCGCGCGTACCCGACCGAGTTCCCGCTTCCCGACGGTCTTCTCCCCGAGGGAATCAGCATCGGCGAGAAGCCGTACGCCTACATGGGATCGCGCGCCAACGGTGCCATTTACCGAACCGATCTGCGCACCGGCAAGGGCGGGTTCATCCACGCGGGGGCCGCCGGCACCGTGGCCATCGGGCTCAAACTCGACCATGACGGCCTGCTCTACGTCGCCGGAGGCGGCGGGGGTTCCGCGCGGGTCATCGACTCCCGAACCGGCGAGCTCGTGACCACGTACCAACTCACCGACCCGACCGGCCATTTCATCAACGATGTCATCCTGCTCGGCGGTCGCGCCTGGTTCACCGACTCGCGCGACAGCGTGCTCCACGGCGTACCGCGCGGCCGCGGCGGAGAGGTCCTCAGACTGCCGCTCAGCGGTGACTGGGTCCAGCTGCCCGATGTGAACAACGCCAATGGCATCGTGGCCACCCCCGACGGCCGGGGGCTGATCGTCGTCAGCAGCACATCCGGCACGCTCTACCACGTGGACCTCAGGACCGGTCGCGCCACCGAGATCGCGCTGAGCGGCGCGGACAACGTCCTGAACGGCGACGGTCTCGTCCGCATCGGTCGTACGCTGTACGTCGTGCAGAACCGGCTGAACCTCATCAGCGTGTTCGATCTCGACGCCAAGGTCCGCTCCGCCACTCTGCGCCGTACGATCACCGACCCCCGCTTCGATGTCCCCACCACGGCCGCACGCTGGGGCGATCGCCTCTACCTCGTCAACGCCCGCTTCACCAGCCCCCAGACGCCGGAGACGACGTTCAACGGTGTCGCCGTTTCCCTCTGACGCGGGGGCGCTCCGGACGACGCGCGGGACCGACGACTCCGCCGCGCAGGTCGGCTGAGGCGCGCAGCTCCGAGGCTCCCGACGTCGAAGGCCCGCCACGGCCGGCTGTGGCGGGCCTTCAGCGGCCGCGACGCATGCGGTTCAGGCGGTTCAGGCCCGCCCGGCCCCGGGGGGCCTCGCCGGTGCGTGCCGGTGGGGCGGGCGGCCTGGCCGTCCGCTCGCCCGCCGGGTGGGACAGCCGCTCGGCGAGGGAGGCGATGGTGGGGTGCTCGTACAGAGTGACCAGTGGTACGTCGGTGCCGAGCCGGCCGATGAGATGGGTGTGCACCGTGGCCAGGCTGAACGATGTGCCGCCCACGTCGAAGAAGTTGTCGTGCACGCCGACGTCCTCGATGCCCAGCACCCGCCGCCAGATGTCCCTGATCCCGTTCTCCATCGCGGTGGCCGGCGGTGTGCCGTCGGGTCGTGGAGCCGTCGTCGCCGGGCAGGGCAGGGCCCGGCGGTCGATCTTCCCCGCGGTGGTCACCGGCAGCTCCGGCAGCGCGAGGAGTGTCGTGGGCACGAGATGGAACGGCAGCAGCCCGGCCAGGTGGGCGCGCAGGTCCCCAGGAACGTCCGGGATACCGTCCCGCCGTACCACGTATCCGACCAGGCGCGGGGTGCCGTCCGCTGCCTCACTCACCGCCACGGCCGCCTGCGCCACCGCCGGATGGGCGGTCAAGGCGGCCTCCACACGGGCCGGTTCGACGCGGTGGCCGCTCACCTCCATCTGGTCGTCGAGCCGGCCGAGTACCTCGATGGAGCCGTCCGCGCGCGGCCGGGCACGGTCGCCGGTGCGGTGCATGCGGGCACCCGGCACGTCCGACCGGGGATCCGGAACGAAGCGGTCGGCGGTCAGGGCGCACCGGCCGAGGTACCCGTGCGCCAGACCCACGCCGCCGATGTACAGCTCGCCCTCCTCCCCGGCGCCGACCTGGCGCAGCTCACCGTCGAGGACGTAGGCGGTGACGCCGTCCAGCGGGATGCCGACCGGAACGACCGCGTCCGCGAAGCCGTCGGGCACCCGGTGGACCAGGGAGGTGATCGTGGTCTCGGTGAGCCCGTAGGCGTTGAGCAATGACACCCCGCTGTGCCGCGTCCACGCCGCCACCGAGGCGGCGTCGACCCGCTCACTGCCGACGACCATCAGCCGCAGCGCGGGCAGCGGGAAATGTTCCGAGGGAAAGAGGGTGGCCGACCACCGTTGCCAGTAACCGGCCGGGAGGTTGGCCACGGTGATGCGCTCCCGGTCCAGCAGGGCCGTGGCTTCGGAGGGCGCGGGCGGGTCGGGACTGACCACCACACAGGCCCCGGCCAGCAGAGTGGGGAAGATCTCCTCGGCCGCCACGTCGAAGGAGAGCTGCGCGAAGTGCAGCACCCGGTCACGCGTGGTGAGGGAGAGCCGGCGAGCATGCCCGACGCGTGGTTGGCCAGGGCCTGGTGCGGGACGGCCACGGCCTTGGGCTCGCCGGTCGAGCCGGAGGTGTGCAGGACATAGGCCAGGTCGCCGGGCCGCACTCGGGCCGGCCGCCACTCCTGTCCGCCGGGCGGCCACGGCTCCGCTCCGCCGCCACCGTCCTCCTCGTCGAGACGGACCGCTATGCGGGTGTGACCGAGGTGAGCCCAAAAGGGGCCATGTCAGCCGACCCGGGACGGGACACCGTCGTGTCCGCTGTGGACAGCTTCGGGAATCGGGGGCCGACTCAGCGGGCCGTCGGAGCCGGCAGCGCGACCGCCTCACGCAGCTCGGCGGCGGCCTGGGCCATGAGCTGAGCGAGGGTGGTGTCCGGCTTGGCTAGCCAGCGAGGCATGGCGCGCCGGTGGATCGCCAGCACCACGTCGATGATGAAGCGTGCCTTGCCGGGCTCGACGCCGCGGCGCTCAAGCGCCGGCGCCAGCGCGTCGGCGATGTCGGCGAGCTTGATCAGATCGCGCTCAGCCAGTGCCGGGTTGGCGGCGATCACTCTTCCCCGGCGCAGCAGGAACTCGCGCGGGCGGAAGATCTCCTCGGCGGTTCCCAGCGCGGTCAGCAGCGCCTCGATCGGCGTGAGGCCCGGGTCGGCCGACTCGACCTGGGCGACGAGGTGGGCCTCGAGTTCGTTACCAGCGAAGAGGACTTCCCGCTTGTCGGGGAAGTAACGGTAGAAGGAGCGCTCCTTCAGGCCGGCGGCGCCCGCGATCTGCGCGACCGAGGTGCGCTCGAACCCCTGTGTCTCGAACAGCTCGAGCGCCGCGCGCTCGAGCCGGCCTTGTGCGTCGGATTCCCATCTCGGCATGCCCACCAGGGTACGACAACAGCATCTGTTGTCACGATGATATTGTCGATGACAACAGATGCTGTCATCATTCGGGAGATCGTCATGAAGGCTCTTCAGTTCGACCGGTTCGGGTCCCCGGACGTGATCGTGCTCCGCGACGTCCCACAGCCGGAGCCGGGACCCGGTCAGATCCGGATCGCCGTGCGGGCGTGCGGTCTGACACCGGCCGACTGGCACGTCGTCGACGGTCTCCTCGCCGACCATCTGCCGTCGCTGCCGCGCGGGCTCGGATTGGAGATCGCGGGCACGGTCGACGCGCTCGGTGAGGGCGTCACCGGCGTCCGGATCGGCGACCGCGTGTTCGGCCCGGCCACCTTCGACGGTCCGACGGCCGGTGCTGCCGAGTACGCGCTGATGCCGGCCTGGGCACGTATCCCCGAAGGCGTCACCGTCGAGCAGGCCGCCGCGTTGCCGATGGCGGCCGAGACGGCGTGGCGCGCGCTCGACGACCTTGGCGTCCAGCCGGGTGAGCTGCTGCTCGTCCACGGCGCGGGTACCACCGTGGGTGAGGCGGCGGTGCGCTTCGCGCTGCACCGGGGTATTCGGGTGATCGCCACCGCCGGGCAGACCCGGGCAGCAGCTCTGGGTGAGATCGGCGCCCAGGTTGCCGCCTACGGCGAGGGCATGGCAGGACGTGTCAGGGCACTGTCCGGAGGCCGCATCGATCGTGCCCTCGACGCGGCGCCGACCGGGGGCCGGATCGACCGCGCCGACCAGCCCAGCCCGGCCGGCGGCTCACTACCGACCCTGATCGAGCTGACCGGGGATCCCGACCGTGTCCTCACCGTCTCGGACTTCGCCGCCGCGGCCGAGCTGGGCGTCCGGATCACCACCGAGATCCGCTATGAGCAGATGGACGAGTTCGCCCGGCTCGCCGGCGGAGGCATCCTGGTCGTACCGGTCGCCCGCACCTACAGGCTCGACCAGATCCAGGAAGCGGCCGAGCTCAGCCAGTCCCGCCGACCCGGCGGCAAGCTCATGCTCGTCCTGTGATCGCCCTGCCGGCCTGACAAAGCGAGACCACCTCGACGAGGAGCGGGGCAGGCCTCTTTTCCAGGCCGACCTCAAAGCCGCTCCCGCGTGTTCGCCGCGAACCCACGGGTCAACCCCGAGAATGGCGTCCCTGGACCCTCGGGTTCCCGCTGAAGAAGCTTCAGTTTCCGCGAACTCGCGGGGATCGAGGCCCCGGTCTCCTATCTCTGACCCCCGGTGCAAAGTAGCTGCCGCTCTCTTCTGCCCTCCCGATGCTTCATGTCCGTCCGGTTCGTTAGGCGGAACGAGTAGTCGGCGGAGGGGAGGGAGCGTTCATGCGCCGGGAGTGGTCGCCAGAGGACGTGGTGGCGTGCTGGACGCCGGTGGGTAGCGACTGGGACCTAGTCGCGAACAAGTCCGGCCCGACCCGGCTCGGCTTCGTTATCTGGAGTCACTGAGGCACTGTCCAGGACGTGCAGCACGTACGGGTGAAGCCCCCTCGGCCCCGTCCTGGATGGGATTACCTTCCGTCATCCCCGGAACCCGGCCAGCACGGCCGACCAGACAGCAACAGAGTCCCGCCATACCCGCTGAGCAGTACGGACGCTGAATCAGCGCCGCCTGCGCGCAGGACGGCTCTCCGGCCGCGGGGCCTGCACTCGCGTGTGCCCTGCACGCCCTCAACGAGGTCTCCAACGGCGTCGGGCCGGGCCCCGCCGCCGCGGTGCTGCCCATCTCCTGACCGGACGGATCCGTGCTCGGCCAGTTCGCGGCCGACACCCAGGACGCGGAGATCCTGGCCAAGCGCGTGCACGAGATGTCCGCCGACCGGTCGTACTCGCGGCGGGTCTTGCGTTGTATCAGGATGGCCGGGGTGCTGTCGAAAGGCTGGCATCGGGCGCGGTGAGCGCGGTGCACACCGGGTGTGGTGCTGACGCGCGAGGTGCAGCCCTGACCGCGCCGTCCCGTCTATGCCCTGATCGAGCGCGGCCCGCTCGGCGTCGTCCAGTTCAGCGGTGCGCAGGACGTCCCCGGAGGAGATCCCCGATCTCGTCGGGACGCTGTGGCGTCAGACCAGGCACGGGCCATGATCGCTTGCGTATGCGGGCGGAGCTGCCGCTGATCATGTCGTGCGGATCGGTCCTGCACGGTGGGTTCCGGTAAGCAGAGCTTCGGCATGCTTGCGGAAAGCGGTGACCAGACGGCTGCGGTCGCCGGTGCGCGTGGCGAGTACGACCTGGCTCGGTTCGACCCCATGCAACGGGACGGTGGTGAGGCTGGGATGCAGGCCGGTCGCGTGGTCGAGGGGCGGCCCGATGGCCACGGCCTGCCCGGCGGCGATGAGTTCGTGTTTGTCCTCAAGGGCTTCGACCAGGGGGCCGTCGGGCGCGGGCCGCCCGTCGGGCCGGGGATCGAGCCGCCAGTAGGCGTTCAGCAACGGGTCGGACTGGCGTACGTGGGGGATCGGCTCGTCGGCGATGTCGCCGAGGGTGACCGACTCCTTGCCGGCCAGACGGTGGTCCCGGGGCACGACCAGTACGCGCGGTTCGTCGTAGAGGACGGTGACGCGCAGCTGGTCGGTGGGGAACGGCAGGCGCGTCACCACCGCGTCGACGCGGTGCTCCAGCAGCGCGCCGCGCGAGTCGTTCCAGGCGAGCAGGCGGGTGTGGACCTCGGCATCGGGATTGCGGTCGAGCAGGGCGCGCACGGCCGGAGTGATGACCAGCCCCTTGGTGTAGCCGATGGTGATGCTGCTGGGCCGGGCCGCGGCCCGGGTGCGGGCCATCGCCTCGACCGCGGCGCGCAGCACCCCCTGGGCCCGGGGCAGGAAGACCTCGCCGGCCTCGCTGAGCCGGGTGCCGCGCGTGGTGCGGTCGAGCAGGCGGACGCCCACTTGCTGTTCGAGGCGGCGGATCTGCCGGCTCAGCGACGGCTGGGTGGTGTGCAGCGCTTCGGCGGCACGGCCGAAGTGCTGGTACTCGGCGACCACCGTGAAGCACTGCACCAGCCGGAGGTCGAGGTCTACGGGTGCGGGGAAGCGTTCGGACACCACCCCACTCTAGCTGGCCTTATACGCAGCCTGTATTACATGTGTCGGAACAATCATTGGACTGCGCGCTCGTCGCGGCCGCACCGTGGTGACCATGACATCGGACAGCGTGACACCGTTTCGTATCGACATTCCGGACAGTGCCCTGGAGGATCTGAAGGACCGGCTCCACCGGGTACGCCTTGCTGGCCGGGAGACAGCGCCGGACAGCAGCCAGGGGGTGCAGCGGGAGCGCCTTGAGGGGCTGCTGGAGTACTGGGCCACCGGGTACGACTGGCGCGATCTGGAGCGGCGGCTCAACGAGCTGGGCCAGTTCCGCACGACCATCGACGGTCTCGGCCTCCACTTCATGCACGTACGCTCACCCCGCCCCGACGCCACCCCCCTGTTGCTGCTGCACGGATGGCCGGGCTCGTTCCTGGAGTTCCTCAAGACCGTCGGCCCGCTCACCGAGCACGGCTTCCACCTCGTCGTCCCCTCGATGCCCGGCTACGGCTTCTCCGACCAACCCGCCTCGACAGGCTGGGGCCCGGACCGGATCGCCCGCGCGTACGGCGTGCTCATGTGGCGCCTCGGTTATGACTCCTACCTGGCCCAGGGCGGCGACTGGGGCGGTGTCGTCGCGACCCGCATGGGGGCGCAGCGCCTGACGGGCCTGCGTGCGATCCACGTCAACTTCCCTGAGTTCCTCGCCGCACCACCGGTCGGCGACGCCCCGACCCCTGAGGAGAAGGCCGCACTCGAACAGGGCAGCCGCTTCTTCGCCGTCCATTCCGGATACCACGTCGTGCAGCGCACCCGGCCGCAGACCATCGGCTACGCCCTGACCGACTCCCCGGCCGGGCAGGCCGCCTGGATCTACGAGAAGTTCCTCGACTGGGCCCGGCCCGACGCCCTCACCCCCGACGAGATCCTCGACCACATCTCCCTGTACTGGTTCACTGGCACCGCTGCTTCCTCCGCCCGCCTGTACTGGGAGTACGCCCGGCAGCCGCTCGCTCTGACCGAGCTGGACCTTCCCGTTGGGGTCAGCGTCTTCCCGGACGAACTGACGCGTACCCCGCGCATCTGGGCCGAGCGCGCCTATCACGACCTGCGCTACTTCAACGACGACATCCCCGCGGGCGGCCACTTCGCCGCCCTGGAGCAGCCTGAGCTGTTCGTCGAGGAGATCGTCAAGTTCGCGCGGACGGTGGCCGCATGAAGACGGTCGTGATCACCGGGGGCACGGACGGCATCGGGCGCGGCCTCGCCCGTATCTACCTTGAGCGTGGGGACCAGGTCGTGGTCGTCGGGACGGACAAGGCCAAGGCCGAGCCCGGCGCCTGGTTCATCCGGGCCGACCTGGAGCTCATCGACGAGAACAGGCGGCTGATCAACCGGCTCTCCGCCGAGCTCGACACGATCGACGTCCTTGTCCTGGGTGCCCGGTTCCAGCGCTCCAGGCGTAGGGAGACCGCCGACGGCCTGGAGTCCAACTTCGCGCTGACCTACCTCAGCCGTTTCCTGCTCAGCCACGGCCTGGCCGGCCTACTCGGCCGCGCCGCGGATCCGGTCGTGCTCAACTTCGGCGGCGCCGGGCGTTTCGGGCCCCCACGTTGGGACGACCTTCAGCAGCGGACGCAGTATCACGGCCTCACCGCGATGATCCAGGCCGGGATCCTCAACGCTGCGCTCGCGGTCGACTTCGTCGGCCGTCACCCCGCCATCCGGTACGTGAACACCTTCCCCGGCACCGTCGCCACGAGCTTCGCCGGCGATTACGACGAGGCCGAGGCCGCGCAGATCGGTTGTCTTCGCGCGACCGGTAAATCCGTGGAGACCGCCGTCAAGGAGATCCTGCCGTTCCTGGATTCCGGCGCCCCGGGCCACCCCGTCGCCGTGAGCGAGGGAAGCGCCGTCCCCCTGGACCCTCAGGCATCCTCCCTCGCCGACGCGCGGCGGCTCTACGACTACACCCGGGAGGTGCTTGCCCGATGAAGTGGGTCAGCTACCGCTCCGCCGACGGCTCCACGCGCTGCGGCGTGGTGCACGACAACAGGATCCACGCCGTGGGCTTGGGCCTGTTGAAGCTGCTGCGCGCCGAAGGCGGGCTGGAGGCCGCGGCAACCAGAGAACCGTCTGAGATCGTCGAGTTGGCTACGGCCGACCTGCTGCCGCCGATACCGGTGCCCCCGGCGGTCCGGGACTTCGCCGCGTTCGAACGTCACATCAGTAACGCGGGTAAGGCAGCCGTTGGCGACGGCAGGGTCAGCCCGGTCTGGTACGAGTATCCGCTCTTCTACTTCTCCAACCCGGCGGCGATCAAGGGACCGCACGACGAGGTCCCCATCGCCCCGGGCGCTCAGTTGTGGGACTACGAGGTCGAGGTCGCCGCGGTGATCGCCGGGGACTGCTCGAACCTTGACGCCGCCACCGCGGAGAATCACATAGCCGGCTACCTGGTCTACTGCGACTGGAGCGCACGCGATATCTCCGCGAGCGAGATGGGGTTCGTGTACGGCCCGTCCAAGAGCAAGGACGCCTCGACCAGCCTCGGCCCGTTCCTCGTCACCCCCGACGAACTGGAGCCCTACCGCTCGGGCAAAGGCTATGCCCTGCGGATGGACGGGTACGTCAACGATGAGCATTACGGCGGCGGCAGCTGGGACGAGATCCACTGGTCGTTCGGCGAGATGCTGGCGCACGCGTCGCGCGGCACCTCGCTGCGAGCCGGTGACATCCTCGCCAGCGGCCCCGTGGGCACCGGCTGCATCCAGGAGTTGTCCGGCCGCCGCCGCTACCTGGCACCGGGAGACACGGTCCGGATCGAAGTGCAGGAACTCGGCGCGATCTCCGCACGGATCACCGCGCCAGAGCCGTCCTGACGTACCGGATGCACCAAAAACGATCTTGACCCTTCCACTTGTCTGGAGACCACCGAGATGCGTCTCGCCAGCACCTTCGCTCGCGCTGACATGGATCTGAACGCCGTCCGCGAGGTCAGCCTCACCATCAACGCGACCCACCTGTTCGTCTACTTCATCCCCGAGGCACCGGAAGAGGCCGCCAAGCTGGGCGTAACCGAGTACGCACCGGCGTACTTCGCGTTCCGGTCAGCCCCGATGGGCGCAGTCCCATGGCAGGTCACACTCGCGGCCTTCTACAACTTCAGCCCGCGGTCGGTGCAGGTCATGGCAGGCGTGTGGGACACAGCGACGCCAGAGGAGTGGCAGGCCGCTCGCTTCGCAGCCGTCGATCGTGCGTTGCAGCGCGTCGACGTGAGCCTCACCGCCGATCAGATCGCCGAGGCACGATCGCTGATCGCCCCGGTCGTCGCGAGCGCCGACTACGCCGGGAAGACGATGGCTGCCGCCAACGCCTCGGTCCCCCTCCCAGCCGATCCGCTCGTCGCGCTATGGCAGCAGATCACGGTGCTGCGCGAGTGGCGCGGCGACGCGCATGTCACCGTGCTCGCCGCCAACGACCTCGGGCCGTGTGACTGCAACGTTCTGCAAACCGCGACAGGTCACTTCCCGGAAGCGATCGCGCGTGCCACCCGGCTGTGGGACGACGAGGAGGTGGCTGCGGCAACAAAACGCCTCGTTGCTCGCGGCTGGCTCAACGCCGACGGCACCGCTACCGATGCCGGCATCGCGGCGCGCGAGCAGATCGAGGTCGAGACCGACGAGCACTGCGCGGCGCTGTGGACGCCGATCGGCGACGCCAACATCCGTCGCCTCACCTCGCTCATCATGCCGATCCACGACGCGTTCACCGCAGCCAGGACATACCCCTTCCGCGTGGAGAGGGGAGACACGCAGTCCGCCGATCCGGAGGCCGCCAGGTAGGCCCCGTTCTCGTGTAACCGCGACGAACGGACAAGTAGCAGGGTGACGCTGAGGGCTGAACCGGGCGCGAGGGCCGAGGGCACAGCGATCATCGGTAGCAGTGATTCCGCTTATCGGACTTCCGGTGCGCCTGACGGCTCGTCAGCGCGGTGCCGCAGTAAATGCCGGATTTACTGCGGCGGAGCCCCTGCCGTGATCACCGCGACCTGCGGCGGGCCATTCCGGCCGCCGGGGCGAGGTGTACGCATTTACTGCGGCAGTCCCGGGAAGGCGGAGCGGGCATGACAATCGAACCGGTGACCGAGCTCGGGAACGAGGGCGCACTTCGGTTGCCGCGCGCTCGGGTCGTACCTCTGTCCGCCCCGCCCGCGTCGTACACCGCGGCGGTCGAGCGGTACCTCACCGGCGCGGGCATCGCGAAGTCCTCCCCGCGGATCTACCGGATCTCGCTGACGACCTGGGGGTGGATGCTCACCGGTGAACCGGCGCCGACCGGAGCCGCCCGCCGGGGCGCGGAGCCGCCCGTCTTCCCCGTCGCCGCGATCGACGACCTGGCGCTGCCCGAGGTGCTGGCCGAGCTGGCGGCGGCGCGGGCGGACGAGATGGACGCCGACACCGTCAACCGGGAGTTGTCCATCGCGCGCAAGGCGATCGGCTGGTGGCAGCGCCAGGGCTGGATCGAAGGCGACCCGACGATCGGCATCGAGCGGCGGCCGGCACCGCCGGACCGCACCAGGGCTCTCGCGGAGAATCAGATCGCTGCCCTGTGGCGCCTCGACGTCGCGCTGCGGGAGAAGACGCAGTGGAAGATGCTCTACGAGTCTGCCGCACGGGCCGACGAGGTGCTGTGCCTGAACGTGGAAGACCTGTACCCGGAGGACAAGCGGGGGAAGATCACCGCCAAGGGCGGGACGACCGAGTGGATTCACCGGCAGTCCGGCACCGCCCAGCTCCTGCCCCGCCTCATCGCCCGCCGCACCCGCGGCCCGCTGTTCCTCACCGACCGCAAGGCGCCGGCCGGAACACCGACGCTCGACGTGTGCCCGGAGACCGGCCGGGCCCGGCTCTCCTACCGCCGCGCTGAGGAGATCTTCGAGGAGAACACCCGGCTGCTGGCCAACCCCCTCGCCTCACCCGACGACATCGAGGACCTGGACGGCTGGACCCTGCACCGGCTACGGCACAGTGCCCTCACGCACGACGCGGAAGACGGCACCTCCACCCCGATGCTGCTGGCCCGCTCCCGCCACGCCTCGGTCCGCTCCCTGGAGCGATACGCACGGCCCGGCGTCGACTCGGTCGCTCGGCACGTCGCCGAACGCGACCCCGCTGCACGTCGCCGCACGTAGATCCGAGCGGATCAGGGCTTCAAGATCATCCCGTTTCCCCTTTGGCGCGTATCTCGGTCACACCCCCTATGGCCCCGGTGCGCTCGGTACGTGGCGTGTTGAGGACGTCGGTGACGATCACCCGCACGCCGCTGTGCCGGGTCTGCCGGGTCTGCCGGGCGAGATGGTCGGGAGAACTGGTGAGCGCCAGGGGCAGATAGGCGGCCCCCGCCATGCCGGAACCAGCGGGCATCGATCTCCCGGCCATCCGCCAGCGTGTGCCGGCCCGGCCCTTCGCCCGGGACGAAACCCGCCCGGAGCAGGGCCCTCTGACTCGCCGTGTTGTCCACCTCCGTGCCCGCCCGTACGGTGTCCAGCCCCACGTGGGCGTGCGCGAGGAGCGCCCCCGCCCCGAACAGCTCCGCGCCCAGCCCCTGTCCACGGGAATGGGGCGCCAGCCATCCACCGACCACACCCTCGCCGACCGCGAGGGTGAGGCAGCCCGCGTATCTGCCGTCGTCCAGGCGCACGGCGACCAGCACCACCGAATCCTCCTGCCGCTGCGGTTCGCACGGCCGGATCAGGTCCCCGGGAAGTGACGACAGCGAGATACGTCGGTCGCCGGGACGCATCTCGGTCAGCGCCTGTCTGACCCGGGGATCCGCCACCACCTGCTGGGGAGTGAACCCCAGCCACCGCTGGGCCTGTTCGTCCGACGCGGCTGCCTTGGCCGCCGCCAGGTCCAGCAGGATGTCAGGTGTATAGAGCAGCAGACGCTCGGTGCGGATGGTGTGCCGATGGTGCCCGCACGGACCGGGGATCGGAAGGATGACCTCCGCCCGTGTGCGCCGTCGAGGTCATCCATACCGGCCGTGTCAGGCCGTGCCGGACGCACCGCGTCCCGCGATGAGCAGGCGGTAGCCCTAGTCCATGAACCCCCGGTCAAGCAGGTCCGCGGTGCCTTGTGGATCAGCAGACCGTGCAGCCTCGGCGGAGGACAGCCACTGGGTGGCGAGGTTGGTGACTATCGCTCCACCCTTGTCGCTCAGATGGATGTGGTCGACGAACAGTTCGAGTCCGTTGTCGTGGGCTACTTCGTCCCAACTGTGTCCGAGCAGGTAGTACTTGGTGGCCGCCAGGTAGGCCATGGTGAAACTGAAGTCGTAGGCAGGCCGGTCGTCCTGGTGCTGGAGACGGTCGGTGAACCTCTCGTTCACGGGTACGTAGTCGACCTTGGTACGGATGGCGATCTCCTTGATCGCGGCGTTGTAGTCGCGGAGTGTGCGGTTGATCGGGGCATCGAGGTCCTCGCCGAGCGGGGGCAGGGACATCAGGGCGATGCGGGCGGAGGTCTTCTCGCCGACGCGGCTGACGATCGCGGCGAGGTTGTCCCGGAATTCCTCCGGAGGTACGCCGTCCCGGACGTCGTTGGTGCCGATGAGGAGGGTGACCATGTCCGGGTCGCAGGCCACGATGTCGCTGTCGACGCGCCCGCGCAGGCCCGCGCTGGTGTTGCCGTTCTCACCGGCGTTGACGAACGTGTGGCCGCGGAACTCGGGGATCTCGTTCAGGTCGCCGACCCAGTCCCGGCCGAGACTGCCCTGGGTCATGCTCGCTCCGGCCGCGACGACCACCGGGCCGCTGCCCCTTGGGCGACCGTCTGCACAGGCATCGGCGGGCGGGTTGGTGGGGGAGCGCACGAAGGTCACGTAACCGACGGTGCAGGCGGCACCCAGCATGGCCAGCACCAGCGTGCACAGGGTGATGACGATCCGCTTCTTCGTGAACAGTCGTTTCATGGTCAGTCCCCCAGGGCGATGGTGGGGCCGACGTTGTCCGCGTCGGCCGGCGTGGCGAGGATGGCGCATGAGGTGCTGCCCGGTGCCGCCGGTCGGCCGAGAACAGGGACGCGCACGATAGCCCTCCAGATCAACAGGGGTTAGTGAACACTAGCCCCCAGGCTGCGCTAGTTTTCACTAACCTGTCAAGTGGAGAGGGGAGGGTGGCGATGAGCACACGGGAGCGGATCCTCGACGCGGCTGCGGACATCCTGCGCACCCGCGGTGTCGTGCACGCCACGACAAAGGAGATCGCGCAGGCGACAGGCGTGTCGGAGCCCACGCTGTACAAGTACTTCGGGGACAAGGAGAGGCTGCTGCTCGCTGTCCTTGAGGAAAGGGTGCCCGGCCTGTCCCGCGTCTCGGTCCGTCCGGGGGCGGGCGACATCGAGGAGAACCTTGCCGAACTCGCCCACGCGGTTCTGCACTTCTACCAGCGGTCGATTCCGATGCTGGGCGCGCTCCTGGCGGACCCTCAGCGCATGGCGGCACACCGGGTGGCGATGAGCCGGCACGGCGGCGGGCCCGAGAAGGCGGTGGCCGGCTTCGCCGCCTACCTGCGGGCCGAGCAGGACCTCGGTCGCATCGTCGAGGACGCAGACCCGGAGTCGGCCGCGGCTCTGCTGATCGGCGCCTGCTTCCAGGAGGCGTTCCTGCGTTACTACGCCCAGGGCCCGGACGCTGAGGCCGCCCCACGCTCCCACGCCGAGGCTCTCGTCCGTGCGGTGGTCAGACCACTGCTGTGAACCGCCGCGGCTCCGGTGCCGTCACCGACGGTGGCGCGTCGCGGGCCGTCGCCGGCCGCGGCGACATCGCCCGATCCGACGCGGAGCGGGTGCGTAGGATCGCCGACATGGCACTGCGACCTGTTCAGGTGAACATAAAGGCTCTCGACGACTCGGCGGTCGGCCGGTTCTGGGCGGAGGCGCTCGGCTGGATTGCTGCCGGCGGAGGATCCGGCGTGACCACCTACGTTGGTCCCGTCGGCGGCGACGTGTGGCCTGACCCGGTCGCCGTCTGCGTCGATATCGTCACCGTCCCGGAAGCCAAGACTCCAACAAAGAACCGTGTGCACCTCGATCTCGCCACCACCTCCCCGGCCCATCAGGCGGAGTTGGTCGCGCGCCTCCAGGCCCTCGGTGCGACGCCCGCCGACGTGGGCCAGGGCGAAGTGCCGTGGACGGTCCTCGCCGACCCCGAGGGCAACGAGTTCTGCGTGCTGGAGCCTCGGGAGATCTACCGGGACACCGGGCCGATCGCCGCGGTGGTGGTCGACTGCGTGGATCCGCGGGCCATGGCCCGGTTCTGGGGCGAGGCGATGGACTGGACCCTGCACGAGGTGACCGACGATCAAGCGGTGTTGCGCTCCGCCAAGGGTGTCGGCCCGTATCTGGAGTTCCTCCGCACACCCGACGTGAAGACCGTGCCGGACCGCGTCCATCTTGACCTGCTGCCGTATCCCGGTGACGACAAGGCGGCGGAGGTGGCCCGGCTGCGGGCCCTCGGCGCCACCGACCTCGACCTCGGCCAGGGCGACGTCCCGTGGACGTGCCTGACCGACCCGGAGGGCCACGAGTTCTGCGTCCTCGCCCCGTCCTGACGCGGAGCCTGGCCGACACCCGACATATGAGCCTTGTGTGCTCACGCACCATGCCCCCGGGTGGGTCGGGGGCCCCGGGCGTCTCCGTCCGTTCGAGCGGCCCGGCTGCCGGTGTTGGTTTCCGCCTGTCCTGCCACGCCGCAAACGAGTCGTGGCAGGTGGATAGGATCCCCCGGTGAGCGGCAAACGGGTTTGGGAGAGCGCGCGCCGGAGGGACAAGCCGACGGCGGTCATCATCGGGGCAGCCAATCTGCTGATGAGCAGCGTGCTCATCTTGATGATGATCGGCGCACTACCGTTCTACGAGCCCATGACCCGTGAGCAGGAAATGGCAGCTCAGCATTCTGCCATCCCGATCTTCGGTGGCTGGATCGCGGCCGGACTCGTGCTGTCCCTCGTCCTGGGCATGCTGCGCACCGCGTTGAGCCACCTCACCACCATGCTTCTTCCACCCGCTGCCCTGATTCTGATCTTGCTGGCACTGGAGGCCCGCTGAGGCCCGCCCGTATGGGCCGCACACGCCGACGTCGAGCTTCGGAACAGAGCCGACGTTGGGCGGTCGCCGGCCTGATCCGCGTAGCAGCACATCTCCGACCGGCGGTTCCGCATCCGCGCGACCGGCCCGTGGACCATTCACTCTCATGATCCGCCGGACAGTTCCTACACCCCCGGGTCCGGCTTCCAGTCCTGGACGAGGAGGCCGAGCAGCACCTCGTCCAGGAACTCGCCCATCACCCAGGCCGAGGAGCGCAGCACGCCTTCGCGGACGAAGCCGTTGCGCTCGGCGGAGCGCAGCATCGCGGCGTTGTCCGACAGCGTCTCGATCTGCAGCCGGCGCAGGCCGCGCACGACGAAACCGTAGTGACACAGCACCGCGACCACATCGGTTCCGTAGCCCTTGCCGCGGGAGGACGGCAGCAGCCCCAACCCGATGTGCGCGGACCGGTTGTGGTTGTCGATGTCCCACAGCGTCGCGGTGCCGACCAGGGCGCCGCCGTCCAGCTCCACCACGGAGAACGGGACGTGCCCCTCCTCCGTGTCGTCCACGACGAGCCGCGAGTCCTTCGAGCCGGGCGTGATCGGCCGCCACGGCCGGCCATCGGCCCGCGAGGCGTTGACCACGTCGTCGTAGAGCTCGGCCCGCAGGATCGGAATGTCATCTTCGTGCCGGGCCCTGAGCCCTACCTTGCTGCCCTTTAGCATGCGAGCTTCCTATCCGAACGAACTGGCCGACGGCAAACCAATAAGTCAGGCCTTAGGAACTGAGCAGGTGTGGCCATGCAGGTCGAGAGCGCTTGAGGCCCCTGATCGCGCCGGGTCCGGACCGTGTGGCGTCCGGCCCGGACCCGGCACTCTCGGCAGCCGGGCCCGGTCTCCAGGTGTCCAGGTGTCCAGGTGTCCACGATGAAGGGGAGTCCTCACAGGTAGGTTGAGCCGTCGTCCGAGACAAGCTGGAGCGGACAGTCCGGCCCCGCCGCACATGCGCCGGGGTCAGAACCGGCGCCCGCGATTCTTACGCGCCCGCTGCCGGGGCATCAAGGCCGCGTTCATGGCGGTCGACGGCTTCCCGTACAGCGTTGACGAAGCCGTTCCAGAAGTGCTCCTGGTGGGCGGTGCCCACGCCCGCGGTCTGCCTGCGGGTGACCGCTCCGTCGAAGTTCCCGAACATCGCCTTGCGCAGTTCGGTCGAAATCTCCAGCTGGGCCCCGCCTCCGGTCCGGGTGCGGTTGACGATGTTCCTCGGGTCGTCGCCGTTCAGCGGAGTACCGGGGGGCGCGAGGGTGACTGTCACGTCCCGGGCCGGGTCGGTGTTTCCGGACGTGAGCCCGTACTTGGCGAAGGCGTCCCTCAGGTTCCGCATCAGCCGCTGGTCCGCGCCGCCGATGAGTATCTGCTTGGCCGCGCCGACGTCCGGGGCGAAGCCGTGCAGGGAGACCGCGTACAGATTGTTGCCGCACACGGCCAGTGCTGCCGGGTCGTCGCAGCCGGTCGATGTGACATGAAGCCCTGGGGCGGAGGTCAGGGCTTCGAACATCCAGTAGTCCCGCTGAGGCACTCCCGCCAGCGGAGCCGGGAGGGTGGTCCCGGCCCCGATGAGCGAGTAGCCCGCGATGGCGAGGCACAGTTCGCTGGTGCCCGCCTCGATGCCACCACCGTGCGGCGCGAGGACCGCCGTACTGCGGACGGGTTCGCTCGTGCCGCTCGCGTTGTCGAGAAGCTCGGTCCGCGCGCCGCAGCGGAAGCGCCGCACCCAGTCGACGCCTTCGCTGTCCTTGAACTTGGCGCTGCTGTACAACTCGCTGTTCTTGGCGAACTCGTCGGCGGTCGTGGCCGCGACCGCGGTACCGCTGTTCCCGGCAAGGTTGTTGAGGACCGGCAGACCGACGGCCGCGGCGGCTACGGAGGTGAGGATGCCACGTCTATGAATGGGTTTCATACGCTGATCATTCCCGGCGTTCGCGGGTGTTCTCCGCGCGAGCGGAGGTGAGTCATCCCACTACTCATGGACGGCGCGGGTGCGGCCGTGCCCGCCGCGGGAGCGGACCTGAGGTGTACGCGAAGCCCCCGCTCCACCGATCACCTGGTCCAGACCGCTGACCAACGGCCGGCCGAAAGCAGCGGGGAGCGCCGCGTCAACGAGGTCGCGGCCTGGATGGCCTTGTGGCTTGTTCAGAGCCGTGGGCGGATGAGTCCGATGAGCTTGGTCATGGTCGGACGGTCGGACTCGTCCGTCACGCTGGTGACGACCTGGAGCGTGCAGGCTCGGTCATCGATGATGAATTCGGCAATATTGCCGGAGCCGAAGTTGATTTCATCGGGGCCGGAGGACGACTTCCCCGGTACGGCTGTACCGGGCGAGCCGATGCTCAGTGTGATGGAGTGGTAGGTGTCGGGGTTCTCCCACAGACACACGCTCTCCCCAACCCCGGCATCGGGTCTACCACCATCGTTCTCGCCGATGATCGGCGTGACTTCCTCAGGCTTGAGCAGCGTGCACGCGTCGACCTTCTTGGCCGGCGCCGCGGCATCGGGGCAGACCACGAGCCGATCCCCGGTGCGTGGGCCGCTCCGAGTGAACATGACCATCAGCGCAACGAGGAAGAGGACGGCAAAGGTCCCGGCCAGAAGGAGCCCGGCGACGGATCCTTGGAACAAGCCCACGATCACGCTCCCGATGCGGTTCGCTCTGAGCACCTGGTTCATTGACAACCCCGAATAGCGATCGCCGCTCCCGCTGCGCTGTCGGACGTTGTTGCGGAGGGAGGCGTCTGCTTGTAGCCGGACGGCATTGCCTCCAGAGCCTCGCGCGCCGCATGGTGGGGGACTGGCGGGACATGGGAGCGGGGGCGCATGAGTGAATCGACGTGGGCGCAGCGGAGGATCTCAACGAGTGGCAGGACCTTACGGATACCCAGGGCGCTCCTCGCACTTGCCCTTGCCGATCTCGTCTGGGAAGTCGTCAAAGCGAACCTTGACGACCAAGTCCGTAGGGAGTGGCCATGGCGATTTACTGTGCTCGACGCGTCTGCCTGTGCGGCTATCGTCGCTCTGCTGACAGGAATCATCGTGGCTCGGGCGCAGCTGTCCCTGACCATGCAACCTGTTCTGAGCTGGTCGGCCGGCCCAGGTGGCAGCCGTGAAGTGGCTGACTCTCTTCGGACGGTCACCTTGATAAACGCGGGCGGCGGTCGGGCCGTTGTCCACTCAGTGGCCTACCGGATCCAAGCAACCCCGCAGGACGCGGACCGGGCCGAGGTCCCGTCCGGCTGGATTTCCTGGCACGCCGCGGTCGACGCGCTCGCATCCCTCGGCCTTGACCGGGATCAGGACTTCTTTCTCCTGCACCTCGATTCCGGAGCGGCGATCCCTCTGTCGAGCAGCACACGTGAAGGCATGGAACTGCTCGCGCTGGGTCCCCGTTCCCTTGGGCAGTTGTCGGCCCTCGACATCCGAGTCCGAGTAGCGGATGTGCTGGGCGACGTTCACGAACGACATCTGCAGTGCATCCGTCCACGGCCCGTGACCCGTGACAGTTCGAATTGACGTACTCCGTCGGCGGATCGGCGGATCGGCGGATCGGCGGACGATGGCGTCGACGACTTTCAGCATGAAGTCTCGACCTCGACCTCGACCTCGACCGCCGGGCGCGGATCGCGGCGATCCGTGCAGCCCCGGAACCTGGACGCCCTGCTTACGCGTTCGCTCGACGGGTCTATGACGGAGGAGAACATTGCCGGGTCAGAGCTTCCCGCCTGAGCGGGCGATAGGCCGCGGGGCCGACTGGTACCGCGGGGACTGCCATGTCCACTCCGTCCATTCGGACGGCGAACTCACACCCGATCAGTTGGCACACCGTGCCCGAGACGCGGGGCTCGACTTCATCGCAACTACGGAACACAACTCCGCTGAGGGGCACGGTGCTTGGGGATCCCTGGCGCGGGACGATTTCCTGATCGTGCTGGGCGAAGAAGTGACCACCAGGACCGGGCATTGGCTCGCCCTCGGTATCCGGCCCGGACAGGTTGTCGACTGGAACTACCGAGCCGGGGACGGGCTGATCGATCAGTTCCTGAACCAGGTCCATGAGGCCGGAGGTCTCTGCGTGGCCGCCCACCCGCACGCGCCCTATCCCTCGGGCGACTTCATGTACCCCTTCTCGGGCTTCGACGTGGTTGAGGTGTGGAACGGGCTGTGGACTTCGGACCGGCCGTGGAACGCCGACAACGAGGCCGCTCTGGCCGAGTGGGGACGGAGTCTGGCTGTTGATATACGCACCACCGGTACGTGGCGGCCGGCCATGGGCAATAGTGACACGCACTTGGAAGGGCAGCTGGGCATCCCCCATACCGTGGTCTTCGCCGAGGAGCTGAGCACGCGGGCGATTCTGGACGGGATCCGCTCGGGCCGCAGCTGGGTGGCTGAATCGGCAGCCGTGGAGGTGTCGTTCACCGCCGGCGTCGAGGGTCGCAGTGCAGGGGTGGGCGAACAACTCGCGACTCTCGGCAGGCCGGTTGCCGTGCAGGCACGCGTACGCGGCGTGCCGTCGGCGACCGTCAGCTTCCGCACTGATCGAGGGACGGTTGCTCGGGAGTCCTTGCCCAGCCACGGAACAGGTATCGCGCAGTGGAGGACGACGGCGGAGGACTCGGTGTTCGTGCGCGCCGAGGTTCGCCATCCCTCCGGGTACGTCGCCGCACTCACCAACCCGATCATCCTGACCTGACGGCTGCTCAGGGGTGGCGGCGTGGCGTCGGCCGCGGGACTGGACCCCGTCCGGCGCCTGGCCCCGCCTGCACGCCGCTCTGTTGACGGAGCCGCGCGGGGCGGACCTGATCGTCTACGAACGTCGCGCGGACCTCCACCAGGGCCTGCTCCAACTGACCTGCGGCCTCATCCGCCTCCGTCGCCCGCGAAACTCCTTCTGAAACGATCAGTAAGCGGCGGGTGTTGGATATCAGCTCTGGGGGAACGCGCGGGGACCTGGATGATCAATTCCAAGGGTACGACTGAGCGTTGCGTCTGGCGGCTGAGGGCTTGAATCGGCGGCTCCTCGTGCTCCAGCGGTTCTATGTGCTCCCGTCGGCTGATTCTGACTCCTCCTGAGTGATGACATGGATGCGCCCGGCGGTTGACGCCCGTGGGGGCAGTGGTGAATGAGACTTGAACTCCGTTGCTTGAATGGGGAGTTCAAGTGGATCGATGGGATCGGGCTGGGCAGGTCGCGGCGTATGGGGCAGCGCTGGCGCTGACGCCTTACCTGCTGATCAAGGTGTCGTGGGTGGTCGGTTCGCTCTTGGGGCTGCTGCCGGTCGGGACCGGGTTCGGCAAAGCGGAGTGGGTGGTACTCAACAGCGCCACGATCGGTATGGCAGGGATCGGGATCGCGGTGGCCCTCGCGCTGGTGCGGCCGTGGGGGATGCGCATACCGGCAGTGCCGTTGGCTTTCTGTGCTTGGGTCGGGACGGGGTTCCTCGTCCCGGTGTTGCCGTACGCCGTTCTCAGTTCGCTGCTGGGCTCGGAGGATGGCAATCCGAAGAGCGGGAGTGACGCAGGCCCGTCGATGCCGGCCTGGGAGGCCGCGCTGGTTCAGATCGGGTTTGTAGGCATGGGGCTGGGTCTGGCCATCGCCCTGCCCACGTACCTGCGGCGGCGCTGGCCGGACGCGTTCGCGGGTCGGCTCGGGGACGGCGGAGAGGACTCGCCAAGGGCGCTGCCATGGATGGCCGTGGTCGGCGCCGCCGTCGGTCTTATCTGGCTGTACTGGGCGGTGGGCGGCACCGCAGGGCTCGCCCACCGCGGCGAGCGGGACCTCGCTTGGCGTGTGCTGTCCGGCGTCTTCGGGGTCTGGGCCTTCGTGGCGTCCGCCGCTACCTGCGCTGCCGTCCGAGGCCGGCCCGCACGAGTCCCTCGATGGGGTCCGATGGTGCTCGGCTGGCTCGGCTCGGGCTCGTTGTTCGCCTGGAGCGGCTGGAAGCTTCCGTTCACCCTGTACCTGGCGGTCGCGCAGCCGGCCAATGCGGCCCTGCCGGAAAACCTCGCGCTCGCGGCGGTCCTGCACCTTGCAGCAGTGGGGGCGGGCGCCGCAATGCTGCGAGCGCTCGTTCGTACGCGGCTGGTGTCATCGAACTCGTAGCCGCCCCTCTCCCGCGTGCCTCGCTCGGCAGGCTGAGCGCTTCAACGGACGAAAGGCACCAGGTGAAGCGCTCAGCCACACAAGGGGTGCTCGCGAAGACGAGAACGAGGGCGCCCAAGACCATCGTGTGACGAACAACCTGGACACCCTCGCGACAGCACGGTAGGCGGCGACCGACGATCCACTGAAACGCTCTGGGTTTCGTGGGGGACACCGGCTTTCGGTTACTGCCTGTGCTGGCTGTCAGTGTCCGCCCAGCCCCGGGAGGCAGGTTCCGTCGGCTGTGCGGCCGATGACCTCCGCATCGGCTTCGCCCGTACTGTCGACGGTGCCATTGACGCACACCCGGCCCTCACCTCCGTCGACCAGTACATCGCGAAGGGGTTTGGACAAGTCCCCTCGTATTTCGATCTGTTCCGGTCGCACCCCGAGGGCGCCGGCGGCCGTGACGCGGAGATCCCCTTCCGTGGCCCCGGCGCTCACGAGCTTCCTCAGGGCCGTGGCCAGTGCCTCCGCCTTCGGCGCGGCCTCCTCCTTCTGCTCCGCGGTAATCGACATCGGCTCGCGGTATGCGTGGTTCTCCGCCAAGCGCTCGTTCCAGTCGAACGTGATGCACGTAGAGGGCGTCGCCCGCCGTTCCTCGGGAAGCGGACAGTAGCCCTTCGCGGCCGAGGGGGCCGGCGGTTCCGGATCCGCGCATCCGGCCGTCACGGCGGCGGCCAGGACCAGGAAAGGGACAGCCGCGTATCGGTGTGCGAGTCGTCTCTGTGGCATGACCCGATCATGCCGGGTCGCTGTGCATCTGTACTCACTTTCGAGGACCGGACGCAGCTATGGCCGGGCAGGTTCTGGGCGTCATTCGTGATGGCCGGGGGTCGGCGTCAGAAGAACGTGGGTCGGCGCGTGACGTAGGGCTCTTCGAGCGAGTTGGTCTCCTCGGCGGTGAGCTTGATGTCGAGCGCGGCGACGGCGTCGGCGAGGTGGTGCGGCTTGGTCGCGCCCACGATCGGGGCGGAGACCACCGGGTTGTTCAACACCCAGGCCATCGCAACCTGCGCCATCGACACACCGCGGGCCAGGGCGATGCGCTGGACGGCCTCGACGATGGCCCGGTCGCTGTCGAGGAAGATCGGCCGGTCCTGCTGGTCGACCGTCCGGTTGAGCTCCGCGCGCTGCGTGGAGCGTTCGCCCCAGGGGCGCGTGACCAGTCCACCGCCCAGAGGGCTCCACGGGATGCTTCCCACGCCCTGATCGGCGAGCAGGCCGAACATCTCGCGTTCCTCCTCGCGGTGGATCAGGCTGTACTGGTCCTGCATGGAGACGAACCGGGTCCACCCATGGGCCTGCGCGGCATGCTGCATCTTGGCGAACTGCCAGGCCCACATCGACGAAGCACCGATGTAGCGGGCCTTGCCCGCCTTGACCACATCGTGCAGCGCCTCCATCGTCTCCTCGACCGGTGTCTGCGGGTCGAACCGGTGGATCTGGTAGAGATCAACGAAGTCGGTGCCCAGGCGCCGCAGCGAGGCGTCGATCTGCTCCATGACGGCCTTGCGGGACAGACCCGCCCCGCCCGGACCCTGGTGCATCGGCGCCCACAACTTGGTGGCCAGAACGATGTCCTCACGCTGGGTATATTTACGCAGCGCCCGCCCGACGATCTCCTCCGAGGTGCCCAGGCCGTAGATGTTCGCGGTGTCCCAGAACGTGATGCCGAGCTCGACGGCCCGGCGGAAGATCGGCTCGGCCGCGTCGTCGTCGAGCACCCAGGTCATCCTCTTGGCGGGGTCGCCGAAGCTCATACAGCCCAAGGCGATCCGGCTGACCTTGAGCCCTGACGTGCCCAGTCGTGTGTACTCCATGACGCGCTCCTCGGTGATATGGACCTGTGTACGTGCTCAGAAGGCGGCTGCCTTCCCCTCCACCGTGGCACGAACTGCCCTTCCATGGCCTTCCACCAGGGGGTTTCCGCTGTTACAGGTACTGCCAGGACCCCTCAGGCACGCAGAAACGGACCTATCGTGGTAGGCATGGACGCCCGCACCGAGTTCCGCGACTTCCTCACCTCCCGCCGCGCCAAGATCACCCCCGAACAAGCCGGGCTGCCCACCAGCGGCGGAAACCGTCGGGTGACCGGTTTGCGCCGTGAGGAGGTCGCTCTACTGGCCGGTGTCAGCGCCGACTACTACATCAAGCTCGAACGCGGCAACGCGCGCGGCGTCTCCGACAGCGTCCTGGAAGCCCTCTCCCGCGCCCTTCACCTCGACGAGGCCGAACGCGCCCACCTGTTCGACCTGGCCGCCGCCGCCAACTCCAGCACCTGGACGCGGACACCCACGCACACCCCCAAGCCCCACGTGCGCCCCAGTACCCAGCGCATCCTGGACTCCATGTCCACCACCCCGGCCTACGTACGTAACCGCCGTCTGGACATCCTGGCCACCAACCAAGTCGGCAAAGCCCTCCTCGCCCCGATCCTCGCGGCCCCGCGCCGGCCGCCCAACGTAGCCCGCTTCATGTTCCTGGACCCCACGGCCACCGACTACTACCCCGACTGGGAACGCATGGCCGCCGGCACCGTCGCGATCCTGCGCGCCGAAGCCGGGCGCGACCCCCACGACAAAGCCCTGATCGAGCTGGTCGGAGAGCTTTCCACCCAGAGCGACCTGTTCCGCACCCGCTGGGCCACCCACAACGTCCTCCAGCACCACGGCGGCGTCAAACGAATCCACCACCCCGTCGTCGGCGAACTCACCCTCAGCTACGAAGCCCTGGAACTACCCGCAGACACCGGACTGACCATCATGGCCTACAGCGCCGAACCCGCCACACCCGCGGGCGATGCCCTGAACCTGCTGGCCAGCTGGGCCGCCACCATGGATGAGAACAACATCTCCGGTTCGGAGTCTCATTCCACTTCCGCGCCATGGCCCGGCACCTCCGCTTAAGAGCGAGCGCGTTCTCGTCCGCTGAATGGCCTGCCTGGTGCCATTCTCAGGTTCACATCCGAATGCCCGGGTTGACCTCCGGCCGCGTATGGAGGGCGCCGAGCCGGGACAGGGCCCGGGGCGCCGCCACCGTAGCCAGTGCCCAACCGCCGCGTACGAACGCACTCCGGCCGCTACCGCGCGGGCCGCCGCTATGGACGAGGCGGGGATCGACGCGCAAATCCTCTCGCACGCGTGCCCCGGCCCCGAGATCCTTGAGCCGTCGATCGCGGGCGATCTGACCAGGCAGGCGAACGACAAGGCCGCTCGTCAATTCCTGGACCACATGCCTATCAACCCCGGCGACAAGGAGAAGATCGCCCACCTCAACGCCGAGCGCCTCCTCAGGCTCTGAAGGCGTTCTTGGAGATCCGCCCGCACCGGGGCCCGTCGCCGCCTCCATGACGCACGACCGGGCCCGGCGGATCCAGCAATTCCGGCTCGTCATGGGCTACGCGCCGCGACAACTGCCCGTTTCCGTCCTGGTCGATCCACGGCGATCGGTTACCCGCGAATGGCGTCGCGGCCCGCTCGTTCGTCACGCCGGCGTCGCCTGGAAACGGTTGGCTTCCTCGGACCTCCCGTAAGTAGCTTGGCATCTGCCCGATCCTCGCTCACCAGGGAGTTTCCATGTTCGAAGACATCCGGGGCCTTGCTCCAGAGCGTGCTGCGCGGCTCGCCTCCCTGGTCAAGGGTTGCCGGCCGTTGCTGGAGCAGGGCAGCGGCATGGAAGCGGTTCAGCAGTTGCTGCGAGATCGCGGCACAGGTGTCATCGACGCGGTCGCCGTGACACGCGAACTGCTCGGAGCCGGGCCGGGATCCCTGGCCGAGGCCAAGACGATCGTGCTGTCGAGTGCCGCCAGGTCCACCGAACTACGGGTTCACCAACAGTTCGTGGACGGTATCGAGCAGGCGACGGACGTCGGTGACGCCATCCTTCAGCAGGCCCCGTCCCGCGGCGACAACATCAAGATCGTCGCTATCGACGGCGCCGGCGGGTCAGGAAAGACCACCTTGGCCGCCGCCGTGGCCGGATATATCGGTGACTGCGTCGTCATCCCCTGCGATGACTTCTACCGTCCCATGCCCGACCACGAGCGCGAGCATCTTGACGCCGAAGAGGGCTACCACCGCTACTTCGACTGGCAGCGTCTCCGCGCTCAGGTCCTGGAGCCCTTGCGGGCCCATCAGGCCGCCCGCTACGAGACCTACGATTGGGCCACCGGGCAACTCGGGGGCTGGCGGGAGATCGTTCCCCGGAGCGTGGTGATCGTGGAAGGGGTCTACTCCGCCCGCCCGGAGCTGTCCGCCTACTACGACCTCACCGTCTATGTCGACACCCCACGCGAGATCTGCCTACAACGGCTGCGGGAACGCGCCCAGGACTCAGAGGAGTGGATCAGTCGTTGGCGGGCTGCCGAGGACTACTACATCAACACCACGCAGCCCCGGACGAGAGCCGCACTCGTCGTCAAGAGCGGCTGAGCCGAGGGGAAACCGCGATCACCGAGAACATCGGCGGGCTTCCCACGCCTCATACCCTCGCCGGAGGCCGATTGTCCGATGACGTGGTCACCGGCGGACACCAGGGCCGAGGTGGCCGACCCGTCCGCCTACGAGGACTTCCACGCCAACCAGTTGGCCAGCCTGCCCGGCATGGCCACAGTGACCAGCTACGTCACGATGAAGACGCTTTCGTCGGACACCGCATGACGCTCCCGTCCTGACCACGGTGTACCGGGGGACCGGCGGACGGACGGCGGCGGGCGGGTCAGACGGTGATAGTGCCGCGGATGCAGACGGTGGCGGCGCCGCTTACCCAGACGGTGCCGTTCCCATCGGCTGTGATCTCGATGCTGGCGGCTCGGCCCAGCCTGGTGCCCTGGGAGACCCGGTAGGTGGAGGGTGCTGCGCCGGTGCCGGTGAGCCATTGCCCGACGCCGGCGTTCATGCTGCCGCACGCGGGGTCCTCGGGCACCCCGGCACCGGGGGCGAAAGTGCGCATCTCGAAGTTGTGTCCGGATCCATCGGGGTAGGCCCCGATCGCGCCGATCATCGCGTCCGGGATGAGGGACAGGTCGGGTTCGAGGGCGAGGACCTCCTCGGCGGTGCGCAGTTGGAGCACGGCCCAGCCGGGTCCGTTGTCGACCCACTGGTGGGCCACGACGCGGTCGCGCGTGATGCCGAACGCGGCGACGATCCGGTTCAGATAGGTGTCATCGAGCGCGCCTTCGCGGACCCGAGGCGGCGCGGCGAAAGACAGAGTGTCCGTGCCGCGGCGCACGGTGACCAGGCCGGCGGCGCACTCCTGCACGATGTGGTCGGTGTGTTGCGGAGTGCCGCCATCGTCCAGCCAGGCGCGCGCGGAGCCGAGGGTGGGGTGTCCGGCGAACGGCAGTTCGTCCTGGGGCGTGAAGATGCGCAGCCGGTAGTCCGCCTCCGGGGTGGTGGGAGGCAGTACGAACGTGGTCTCGGACAGGTTCGTCCAGCGCGCCAAGCGCCGCATCTCCCCGTCGGTCAGGTCCGTCCCGTCCAGGACGACCGCAACCGGGTTGCCGCTGTAGGCGACCGTGGAGAACACATCGACCTGCGCGAACGAGCGGGTGTGCGGCATGGTTATCGAGAGCCTCTCGGTAGCGGCTGCGGGGGATTCCGCCCTTTCCACCTGTCGGCGGGAAGCAGGTCCATCCCACCGTGAGCTCAAGCGATCGGAACAGAGCCAGTGGCGGCAAAGTGGACTGATTAACCGTGTCTTGAAGACGAGTCGGGCACCGCTTCCACCGCTGGGGCGTGTTGCGAAAGTGGTGCCGTCCCCCCCCCCCGCCGGGCGCCGCGAGCCAGGCGGGACGCGCCGTACCACCGGACGGCCCCGACGCCGTCGTCACCGCCGGGGTCGAGGTCGGCCGACCGTGTCGTGTCCAGGCTGTCCACGGGTGTCCGGCGTCGCGTGGTCATCCGCCGAGAAATCGCAGTAGCTCGCCGGTGACGAACCGGGGGTTCTCTTCGACGAGCCAGTGCCCGGCGTTCGGCACGTCCACCGCCCGTACGATGTTGGTCATGCGCGGGGCCACCGTGCCCTGGATCGCGTTGAGCTGTCCTTGGGCGGTCATGAGCAGCGCCGGGACACGCACCGGAGCTGCTGCCACGGTGTCGCGGACGTCTTTGTCGAGGGCGCGGTAGAGCTCGAAGCCGCCCGACAGGACCTTGGGCCGGCTGTAGGTTCGTGCGTACTCGTTGATCTCGGCGCCGGTGAACGGGGAGCGGTCGGAGGTGCCGCCGAATGCCGTGCCACCGAACGCGACCTGGGGATAGAACAGTGCCAGGTACGCGCGGACATCGTCGCCTACGACCGCCTCGGGGACCCGTCGCTGGGAGTGAAAGGCGATGTGCCAGCTCAGGGAGCGGTAGGTGGGTGCGTCGATCGCGGGCCCGGGCAGCGGCAGGTCGAGGTAACCGAGGCGTGCGGTGTCTTCGGGGAACTGGCCGGCGTACTGGAATGCCACCGCGGCCCCGAGGTCGTGTCCGATGACCCGCGCGTCGCTCACGCCGAGCGGTCGGCGATCAGCGTGTGCACGTACCGCGCCAGCGTGGCTTTGTCGTAGCCGGTCGGTGAGCCGGTGCTGTCGCCCAGTCCGGGAAGGTCGACGGCGTAGACGGTGTGGTGCTTGGCGAGTTCCGGCATGATCGGCCACGGCCGGTCGTGCAACGCGTCACCGGGCGGCCGGCCCACAACCATCGTGGTGAGGCGGGCATTCGGCTGCGGGCCGCTGGCTGTCGGTCTGGCCGCGTAGACCCGTCCCGGACGCGACCGCGTCGGTAGGCGCTCAGTCTTGCCAGGCACCCCCTCACCTGGCACGGGATCTTGCGGTTACGGCAAGACGGCCCGATGGATCGCAAGACGGACGGTCAGCCGGCTCCCGACTCAACGCAACCCGGGGCATGGTCCGCGTTCCCGAACCGATGGGTGAGACCGGCCACGCCCAGGAGCGGACGGAGTGGACCCGGCGACCACGACGACACGACCTTTCGACAACAGGGCCTCTTGCTCCTCGCTTTGCTCCTTGCTTTGCTCCTCGCCGGACTCGGCAACCGCGAGCTACCACGTGGTCTCAGAGGCTGTGGTGACGGGGGAGGATGAGGCCATGGCGATATGCAAGAAGTGCGGTGTGCAAAAGCGTCGTTGGCCCCGTTCCTGCTCCCGATGCCGTTCTGGGCCGGAGCGGGCGGACTCGGCCGCGGATGCCGTGGAGTTCGCCGCGGAGGTAGGACTGCTCGGCATGATCGGGCGAGGGATCACAAGCGTGATACGGCTGGCACTGCGCGCGCTCAGCTGATCGACGGGCCCCGGGACCGGTTACCAAGCCCACCGGCGGCCCCCCGCCGTGATCGCCCCGGCTCCGGGCCCGTCGTTCCGCGGGTGCCCGCCTGCACGTCCGGACCAGCGGTCGGCGGCCCGGCTTCGTAAGGCGATGATCCTCCACCCGGCACCGGGCAGGCTCGCGCCGCTTTCGTCTCCCCGCGGCTACGACCGCGACAAGTACCGAGTCTTCACTCCATGTGAGAGCAGTCGGAATCAGGGTCACGCGTGATGGCGATCACGTCGTCGAGCCGGTCGCGCACAGCGAGCAGATCGGTGACCCGCTGGTCGATGCGGACACGCTCGGCCACCAGTTGGTCCAGGAGCGCCGGGGACGGTTCACCCGAGTCCACGCACGGCAGCACCTGGCGGACCACTCTGCTCGGGAGGCCCGCGGCGTACAGCTGTTGGATCAGCCGGACTCGGCGGATGGCGGTGTCGGGGTAGTGCCGCTGGCCGCCGGGGCTGCGGCGCGCCTGGAGCAGATCCTGTTCCTCGTAGTAGCGCAGTGCCCGTACGCTCACTCCCGCCTTGTCGGCGACCTCACCGATGCGCACCGGTCCTCCTCTGCTCGGGCGGCCCGCCCGACTTGCACCTGACGCCAACGTGAGGTTCTAGCGTAGTGGGCGTCGGCGCTCGCCGAGCATTCACCCCATTGATCTCATGGACGGCCGGTTCAGGCCGCGTGGAAAGGCAGAACGTCATGCGCGCAGTCCGCTATCACGAGTACGGCGGTGTGGAGACCCTGGTGGTCGAGGAGGTGCCGGACCCACATCCCGGGCCCGGCGAGATCCGCGTCCGCGTCGCGGCGGCCGGCGTCAATCCCGTCGACTGGAAGGTGCGTTCCGGCGCGGTGCGCGAGGTGCTCCCCGTGGACCTGCCCGCGATTCCTGGGCGTGAGGCCGTCGGTGTGGTCGACGAGACCGGTGAGGGCGTGCGGGGGGTGAGCATCGGCGACCGTGTCTTCGGGCTGGGCGGTGTCACCGGCGCGACAGCGGAGTTGGCGGTGCTCTCGGCCTGGGCCCACGCGCCCACCACGTGGACCGACGAGGAGGCCGCCGGCGCCGGTCTGGCATCCGTGACAGCGATGGGCGGGCTGAAGGCGCTCGGGCCCCTGCGGGGGCGCACCCTTCTCATCGAGGGCGCCGCCGGAGGAGTGGGCAGTGCCGCGGTCGAGATCGCGGTGGCTCAGGGCGCCACCGTGATCGGGACGGCCGGCGAGCGCAACCACGAGTTCCTCACCTCCCTCGGAGCCGTTCCCACCACCTATGGCACCGGCCTCATGGAGCGCCTCGCCACCCTGGCTCCGGACGGTGTCGACATCGCGCTCGACACCGCGGCCTCCGGGTCCCTGGCCGATCTCATCGCGATCGTGGGCGACCCCGCTCGTGTGTCGACGATCGCTGACCACGCCAACGCGCATCGACTGGGTGTGCGTCTGGCCAACGCGGAGAACGACTCCACGCTCCTGACAGAAGCAAGCGAACTCGGCCGGCAGGGCCGCTACACACCGCGCATCGAGCGGACCTACCCGCTCGAACGGATCGCGGATGCGCACGCGTACGCCGAGCGCGGACACACGCGGGGGAAGATCGTGGTCCGCGTCTGAGTCTGTCCCACTGTTCAGGGCTTCCCGCGGCTTCGGCCGCGGGAAGTGGTCGTCCCGGCCCAGCGCGAGGCCCGCCGCACGGTGCGAGTACGAGAACCGCGTCAGCACCCTCGCCCCCCGACCGCACAATTATCCGCTTCATCCGCTGACGTATGGCGGCGGGGGAGACGTCGGGCGACGAGGGCACAGCCCTGCGAGACGCATGTCCAGATGGCGCTGAACTGCTCACCCAGGCCCAGCAACACGGCCGTTCCAGGCGTCCGGTACGACCGCGTCGCCGTCGCCGGTCCGCATGATGCCGCAGAGCGCCCGGATCAGGGCCATGATGTCCCCCTCGTCGGAGGCGCTGACCGTGGCGACGGCCTTGATCCGGTGCTCGGTCGCGGACGCGGCGACCGTGCAGCCGCCGGGTGCGGGCCGTCGGCGGGCTGGTCGGGGGGAGTACAGATATCCCGCGAGCTTAAGGCCCGCGCTGTCGAAAGTGACGTCGGTACGCATCGCTGATGCTCCTCGTACAAGGTGGTCAGGGTACGGATCGGCCGGGCCGGATCCCCGTACCCGCCCTCGACGAGCGGGCTTGACTTTTGGTCATTGACCAACTCTACTTGCAGGGGAGAATTGGTCACTGACCAAAAATGGGAGGTGGTGAATGGTGTCCGGAATCAAGGCGCTGATCTCCGGCGCCGGCATCGCAGGTCCGGCGCTCGCCTACTGGCTGGCGCGGTACGGGGCGCAGGTCACCGTCGTCGAGTCCGCGCCGGCGCGCCGCACCGGCGGGCAGCTGATCGACATCCGCGGCTGCGGACGCGACGTGATCGCCCGGGCGGGCCTGGCCGAGGTGGTTCGTGCCGCCCGCACGCGCGCGGACGGGCTGTCGTTCGTGGACGCGCGAGGGCGGCGGCAGGCATCGGTGCGGGCGGACGGCTTCGGCGGGGACGGACCGGTGACCGAGACCGAGATCCTGCGGGGTGCGCTGGTGGAGATCCTCCACGAGGCGACCGAAGCCTCGGTCGAGTACGTCTTCGGTGACCGCATCGACGCACTCGACGACCGGCCCGACGGCGTGCACGTCACCTTCGCGAAGTCCGCACCGCGCCGCTTCGACGTCGTGGTCGGGGCCGACGGCCTGCACTCGGGCGTGCGCGCGCTGGCGTTCGGCCCGGGCGGCGCGCGGCTGCGCCACCTCGGCCACTACCTGTCGTTCTGGACCGCGCGGAACACGCTGGGGCTGTGCGACTGGACCGAGGTGTACTCCGAACCGGGCCGCACCATCGGAGCCCGCGCCGTGAACGGCAACACGCAGCTGATGGCGTTCCTCTCCTTCCGCTCCGCCCCGTTCCGGTACGACCCTCGCGACACCGCCGCGCTGAAGACCGTCGTGCGCTCGCGCGCCGCCGGGATGCGCTGGCACGCCGACGAGCTGATCGACCAGCTGGAGGACACCGCGGACTTCTACTTCGACTCGTGCAGCCAGGTGGCCCTGCCGCACTGGTCGTCGGGCCGCGTCGCCCTCGTCGGCGACGCCGCGTTCTGCGCCTCGCCCATGTCCGGGCACGGCACGACCATCGCGCTGGTGGGGGCCTATGTGCTCGCCGGCGAGCTGGCCCGGGCGCAGGGGGACGTCGCCGCCGGGCTGCGGGCGTACGAGGAGCGGCTGCGGCCATGGATCACCCGCGTCCAGCGGTTCGGCCAGAACAACGGCGGGACCATGACGCCGCGGACGCCGGCCGGCATAGCGTTCCGGCGCGGCGTGGTGGCGCTCCAGGAGCGGCTGCCGCTCGGCGATGTGCTGCTGCGCGACCAGATCCGTCTGTCGAACGGCTTCGCGCTGCCCGACTACACCCTCTACGAGGGGACACGACCATGATCGAGCATGTCGACCCGCCCGCGCCGGCCCCTCCGGTCGGCGGCCTCTACCACCATCTCTCGGTCGCCCGTACGGGATCCGTCGTCGCGATCGCGGGACAGATCGCCCTGGACGCGGAGGGCCGGCTCGTCGGCGAGGGCGATCACGTGTCCCAGGCCGAGCAGGCGTTCCGCAACGTCGCCACCGCGCCGGCCGCGGTCGGCTGCGGCCCGCACGACCTGCTGAAGAACACCATCCACGTCGTGGGGCACCGCCCCGACCTGGTCGAGCCCATCTTCGCCGCCGGACGGCGGGCGTTCGGCGGCCACTGGCCCCGTACCGCCGGCACGTTCATCGGCGTCCAGGCGCTCGGCCGACCCGAATGGCTCATCGAGGTCGACGGCCTGGCCGTCGTCCCCGCGCACTTTCCGCTCACCCAGGACGACCGGCGGGCACCGAACGCCGCCGAGGAACACAGGAGCACGACATGACCACGAAGACATGGTTCATCACCGGCGCCTCCAAGGGGTTCGGCCGGCAGTGGGCCGAAGCCGCCCTGGAACGGGGCGACCGGGTCGTCGCCACGAGCCGCACCGCCGGCGCGTTCGACGACCTGGTCGACGCCCACGGCGACAACCTGCTGCCGCTCCGGCTGGACGTCACCGACCGCGCGGCCGTCGACGCCGCCGTACGCCGGGCCGCCGAACGCTTCGGCCGCCTCGACGTCGTCGTCAACAACGCCGGCTACGGCCTGTTCGGCATGGTCGAGGAGATCAGCGAGGAACGGGCCCGGCCGGAGTGCGCGGCGAGCCCACCGCCACCCGCGCGGCGATCCTCACCGTCGTCGACGCCGACGAACCGCCCCTGCGGATCTTCTTCGGCAAGGGGCCTCTCGACGTGATCCGGGCGGAGTACGCCTCCAGGATCGAGGAGTGGGAGCGCTGGGACGCGGTGTCCCAGGCCGCGTTCGGCGCCTGAAGAGGGCCTGAACAGGGTCTGAACAGGCCGCTTGTACCATGAGCCGGTACATCGTCGGTGGGTGACGGAGAACGGAACGGGACACGAGGATGCGCTGGACGCTGGACGACGTGATCGAGGCGGCGTTCACCACGCTCGAAGCCGAAGGGCTCGACAAGCTGACACTGCGCGGAGTCGCCCGCACCCTCGGGTCCCACCTCAACTCCGTGAGCTCATACGTGAAGACGAAGCAGACGCTCATTGAGACGATGGCCGACCACATCGTGGGCTCTGTCGACGTCACCCACCTGCCCGACGAACCCGTCGAACGGGCCCGCACGGTCGCCACCCGCTACCGGGACGCCCTGCTCGCACACCGCGACGGCGGCCGGCTGGTCGCCGGCACCTTCACCGGCACGGGCAAGACCCTGCGCGTCGGCGACGCCATCGCCGGCGCCCTGCTGGACGCCGGACACCCCGAACCGGATGCCGCCCGCCTGTGCTGGTCGATCGTCTACTTCACCCTCGGCCTCACCCAGGAACAGCAGACCCCCTCCGGCAACCCCCGCGGCTCGTTCCACGACCTCGTCGCCACCGGCGGCTACCCTGCCCTCGCCCGGATCGGCGAACACCTCATGGTCGCGGACTCCTTCGACAACCGCTTCCACTACGGACTGTCACGACTGCTGCCCCCAAAAGCCTGACCTGCCCCCGAGATCCTGACCCGCGAACGCGGGACGAGACGGCACGTCCGAAGCGGCGCTTCGGCTCGGCCGTACGGGACGCCGGGCCGTTTCCGCGGGTGCCGTCAGACGTCGTCACTTGTGGGAGGGGTGCGCATGACGATCGGCGGGATGGGCCTACTCCCGGGGATATTGATGCGGATCCGGGTGGTCAGCCGCGTTTGGCCCTGGGCCTGGGCCTGAGTCGATGGAGGCTCCGCAGGCGCGGTGTCCCCGGCGCTCCGACCGTCGGTGAACGACCAGGACCTGGACGGTCGGTCCGGACTCGGGAACGGGGCGAACCAGTCCCGCTGTTCAGGACTCGCGGCCGGCTGGTCGCTGGGCGTCGCCAGGGCGTCCGCGTTCTGTGGCTGTACCGGTCCGGGATCCGCGGGACGGGGCCAGGACTGCTTCGGTATCCGACGCGGTAACGGCGAGCGGGGAACCGCGGTGGGGCTTCTCAGGACCAGTGTTGGGGTGTCCAGGGGGTCGGACGTGGATGGCGCGGCGTCTTGGCCGGGGGCACAGCCGGCGCAGAGTGCGGCGGTCCACCCTTTCGTCCCGTCATACCCGAACGATGGCCGACGGCATTGGGGGCAGGCGAGTTCTCCACGCCTCTGCGCCTGGTCGACGAGAAGCTCACGGGTCATGCGGGCGGACTTCTGCCCGTCATCGTCGTTCGGGTGCGGGATGGCTACCAGAAGTTTGAGCCGGGGCTGCTCCTGTGCGGAGGCTTCCAGATGGCTCATCAGCAGTTGCAGGTCCCGCGGCGTCACGCGGTCGTGCGTGATGAGAAGGTCCTTCTTCCGGTGGCGTGTGCGGGTGCCGCGCCGGTCGGCCTCCGCGCGGTCCCATGCCTTGCCCCATTCCGCGAGGTCGGATCTGCGTACCCCGCAGGCCTCGGCGAAGGCCAGGACGAAATCGCGGCTGGGCCTCGACCGGCCTTTGAGAACCCGTCCGGCCGTGCTGCGAGGAAGTCGCCCCACCCCGCCGAGGCGTGGATCCAGGCTCCGTAAAGGAGGGCTTCCCTCGTCCTGGTACAGATCGAGGATGGCGGAGTGGAGGTCGGCGAAGTCCTTGGCGACGCTGATGTGCGCCCCGCCGCGGTGACCGCTGAGCACCCCTTGGGCGCGGGCCTCGTCCCGACGGGCGTGCTTCCAGAGCCGTTCCGCCTCTTTGACGCTGCGGCCGCAGGCCTGAGCGTAGGCAAGGACCACACTCAGGTTCTGCGGCACGCTGCGCCCGGAGGCGGCACGCGCGAGGGCGTCGCCGCTGTATCCGGTACGGGTGGCGAGCTGTTCGTACGTCAGCCCGGCGTCATTGCGGGCGGCACGCATCCAGGTCACCAGGGCGAGCAAGGATTTGCTGCACTGGGTGATCGGGTTCTCGCGACGCCCCATGGATGGTCAGGCCTCCGCGATTCCCTGCTCGGCCCGGCTGTTGCCGCGCAGTTGGCGCAGCAGGCGAACGCTGAGTACGGCTGCCTCGGCGATCAGGACGATCAGGCTGAGGACCTGTAGTCCGGCGAGAGCCAGAAACGTGGCGGCGATGACGATCACCACGACGACGACAACTTCCGGGAGGGTGAGGGGACGGGGCGCGACGTGGTGCGAGCCGCAGGCTGTGTTGCTCATCGTAATTTCCTCTTCGAACTTCGTACCGCGGGCGAACAGTTGGGTTGCACAGGACGGTTGCCGCCGCCCTCGTGGGTAGCGATGTTGCAGCATCTGCGGCTGTCGTACGAACTCTTGATCGGGCCAATCCGCGTTTGCGTCCCTTTGGCGGTCCGGGCTCGATGGTGGCGGTATCCCTTGCTTCTGCCTGGTCAGAGGGCGAATGGAGGTCACGTATCCGCAGATCTGTCCCATCTTTTTCGCGCCCGGTTTGCGGTCATATACAGATTTCCGCAAGAGTGTCCCGCGTACTGGCAGGTCTTCCAGCCATGGCTCAATCTGCTTCGCCCCAGCTCAGGGCACATGCCCGCCCCGGATTCCCTTACCTGTGTCCCGCTCTTGACCTGGCGGCACGACATACCCGATGTTTGACCGTGCGTCCGCAGGCGGCCTGTGCCAACTGCGGGGCTCTCCGATGTACTGCGGGCAATCCAGTTATCCGGAGGCAGAGCGGATTCGTTGCCGCGAACGCCGCTCACGGTCCTGGCACTGCTCGTCAGTGCCAGGACTCAGGCCCGCGGAAACGACACGTGCGGGCCCGGCGGCCGTGCGGTCGGCCGGGTGGGTGGTTGGGCTGCCCCGCGAGTTCCGGTCCCCGGACCGTGGTGTTCGTGGCGTGTGCGTCTACCCGGTGCCGCGGGGCGGCCCGGTCCCGGTTTCCGAACGCACGGGCGTGCCGTCGGTGTTGATGCCGAGGTCGCATCTGTCGGATACCGAGGAGCCGTCTCGTCCCCGCATCCGGACGGTCGTACGGCCATCGAGGCCCGTCGCGTAGGCGATGGTGCAGATCAGCTGCTTGAGCGCGGTTTCGTCGAGACCCTTCAGCGCGACGGGCACGCTGGTCCTGACACCCCTCCGGGGAATGACTTCCTGCCGCACGCCATCGCCGGGGGCGCGCGGCGGCAGTGAGGTGCGCAGCCCGGCGGCCTCGTCATCCCTTCTCCGCAGCCACCGAGCAGCAGTACGGCCGGCAGTACTGCGGCAGCGCGTCGGTATTTCCCCCGCGTGCGCCTCATTCGTCCGCCTCCTCGGTGCGGAGCGGTATCTCGACGGTGAAGACGGCTCCGCCGCCCGGCAGGTTGCCGGCGCGGACCGTCCCCGCGTGCAGCCGTACGTTCTCCAGTGTGATCGCGAGTCCCAGCCCGCTTCCCGCCGAGCGGGTTCGGGCGGCGTCGGCCTTGTAGAAGCGGTCGAAGATATGGGGCAGCACCTCGGGGCTGATGCCCGGCCCGTTGTCGAGGACCTCGGTGATCAGCAGGGGGCCGCCGTCCGAGCGCGTCTCGGTCCGCAGCCGTACGGTGACGGGGTCGCCACCGTGCCGGAGCGCGTTGCGCTGAGCCGGGCAGCCGCCACCACGCGCCCCCGCCAGCGGACGGCACCGCCGCCGAGGACGCGCTGTTGAGGGCTGCCGTAGCCGCGCTTGTCGTCTCGGGTGGCCGCGCCCGCGCGACCATCTGTCTGTCCGGCCGCCCGCCGGCGTCGCCGGTCGGCAGCGGCCGACCCGCGTCGTCAGGCCCCGGTCGGTGGCGCGCTCATCGCTGCCGCCAGGAACGTGATCGCCCAGTGCCGGGCGGTCTCGCCCGCCAACGGGTTCAGGCAGCCCGGGGTGGGCCGGTGGTAGACCTCGACGCGGTCCACGGCCGTCACGGCGAGGATCCCCCGCATCCGGAACAACAGCTCCTCAGGGGAAAGGCCGGGCAGGGCGCGCCCGAAGGCCGCCAGGTAGCGCTCGCGGACCGTGTCCTCGTCCGGGCCGGTCCAGCTGCGCGCCTCCTCGGCCGGGTCGCTGAGGATCGTCACGATCAGCCGGGACGTCCGGGCTCCGCCCTCGTCGCCGGCCGGCATCCCGTCGAACAGCGGCCCTGCGAACGCTCCCACCAGTTCGGCGACCGGCGGGTCCGGGGTCCGGGCGAGCAGTCCGTCGAGTCCGGCGCGCTGTGCGGCGGTGATGGGCTCGATCACGCGGCGGGCGACCGCGGCCAGGAGTTCCGCCTTCGAGCCGAAGTGGTATGCGACGGCGGCCAGGTTCGCTCCGGCGAGGTCGGTGATCGCGCGGACCGAGGTACCGCGGTATCCGTGCTCGGCGAAGAGGTGCTCGGCCGCGTCGAGGATCTTGGTCCGGGTATCGGGTGGCGCCATGCGCGTACTATACGGACGTTCGATTGAAACGAACGTTTGAATGAATCACGCGATAGAGGTTGTCATGAAACTGCTCGTGTACGGCGCCGGGGTTCTCGGCAGCCTGTTCTCCGCCCGCCTGCATGAGGCGGGGCACGATGTCTCGCTGCTCGCCCGGGGCGAGCGCCTGGCGGCCCTGCGCCGGCACGGGGTGCAGCTCGCCGAGGAGGACAGCCCGGCCGTCAGGCGGGTGCCGGTGCCGGTGGTCGACCATCCGGCCGGCGGGTACGACCTGACCGCCGTCTTCGTCCGCACCCATCAGGTGGACGCGGTGCTGGAGTCACTCGCCGGCCTCGAAGGCGACGTACTGTTCCTGCACAACTGGGCGGCCGGCGCGGAGCCACTGGGCACGGTGATCGGCTCCGGGCGGGTACTGCTCGGCTTCCCCTCGGCCGGCGGCACGATGGACGGCGACGTGGTCCGCTACCGCGCGACCAACTTCATGACCCGCCGGGTCGCGATGCCGATCGGCGAACCCGATGGCCGTACCACCCCACGACTGGAACGGATCGTGCGGGCGTTCCGTACCACCGGGGTCAACGCCAAGGCCGAGCCGCGGATGGATGCCTGGCTCAAGACGCACGCCGCGTTCTCGGTGCCACTCGGGCAGGCGGCGCACGCGGCGGGCGGGCCGGCAGCGCTGGCCGACGATCCGGACGCGGTCCGCGGCATGCTCAACCTCATGCGGCAGAACCTCGCCGCCATGCCGACGCCACCGGTCCCTCGCGGGTTCGCTGCGTTGCGGACTCTCCCGGAAGGACTGCTCGTGGCCCTGCTGCGGCGCTTCCTGCGGAGCTCGACGGCCGTACACAGCGGACTCGACGACGCCTCGCCCGCGACCGTAGCCGAACTCGACCGGCTGACCGAACAGCTGCGTGCCCATGCGAAGGTCCGGTAGGCAACAGACGGTTGTGCCTCCTCGGCCGGATCGTGCCGACCGGCGCCGTCGTTCCCGATGGGAAGCGCGGTACCGGCGTGCCAGGGCCCGGCGGCCTCCTCCCGACTGCCGGGCGCCGCCGGGCAGTCGGGACCTCGCAACGGCTCGTCTAGAATCGTCCGGTGCCCAAGGACATCTCCCCCGAACTTCTCCTGGCCGACTCGGACCCCGCCTGGGCCGCCCGGGGCAAGGCGCTCACCGACAGACTGTACGAACTGCTCGAACCGCTCGCGCTGCATGTCGAACACATCGGCAGTACCGCGGTGCCCGGCATGGCGGCCAAGCCCGTGTTCGACACGCAGGTCAGCGTCCGCGACCTCCAGGAGGCGCGGGGCGCGTTCGCCGGGCCGCTGGCCGGCCAGGGCTTCGAGCTCGCGCCGTACCGTCAGGATCACGTCCCGGCCGGCAGCGATGACGATCCGGCGCGCTGGACCAAGCTGCTGTGGATCCGGCGCGGCCACCAGGAGCCGGATGTCAACCTCCATGTCCGGGTGGCCGGTTCGCCCAACGAACGGCTCGCTCTTCTCTTCCGTGACTGGCTGCGGGCCCACCCCGAGGCGGTTCCGGCCTACGCGCGCTTCAAACAGGTGCTCGCCGGGGCCGTCCCCGACCTCGCCACCTACGCCGATGTCAAGGATCCCGTCGTCGATCTCGTCGTCGCCGTCGCCGAACCCTGGGCGCGGGACACGGGCTGGCAGCCGTCCGCCACGATGACGGGCAGGCCGGGCTCCCGCCGGGTCTGACCTCAGGGCCCCAGCGATGAATCGGTCCAGGCCACCCACTGCGCCACCGCGTTGGTGGCGTAGCAGCCGGAGGGCAGGAAGAGGGCGAGCTCGCAGGCGTAGCGGCCCGGTGTGACGGTGTCCTCGCCCGTACGGTCCACCCGGACCCGGGTCTGCACCACCGTTGGGCGCAGGCCCTGGGTGCGGCGGATCTCCCCGTCGGACCAGCGGTGGCGCTCGTAGGGCAGTGTCGTGGCCTCCCCGAGCAGGGCCAGTACATCGTCCCGGTGGGTGGCGAAGGTGTAGGGGATGCCCTCACGAACGGTCTCGTCGAGCGGGTGGCGGTTGATCTTCCGCAGAAGCGCGGCCAGTTGGCTGTTCCAGACGTACGAGGCGTGCGCGCACAGGTAGAAGGCCAGGACGCGAGGGTCGATCCGGTCGAAGAAGTCCGAGGCCGCTCCGGTGAAGTGCCGGGCGCGTTCGGCCTCCGGGGACTTCGACTCCCGGACGAGACCGAGCGCGGTCCCGTGGTCCTTCTCCAGGAGGGCACGGCCGATCCGGTGCGTGGTCCTCGGACCCCCCGCCACGCCGAATCGCTGTGTGTCGTAGTAGTTGACGAAGAACAGGTCCCCGGCACGCTCGCCGAGCGTGGCGACCGTCCGCACGAAATCGGCGCTCAGCCCGCGCACGATGATCCGGAAGCCGTTGCCCTCCAGATGCCCGACGCGCAGGCCCCGGTCACCGTACCCGTGGAGGGAGAGTCGCATGGTGCGTTCGCCGGAAGCGTGGCGGTGGTTGAACTCGGCTATGCCGTCAGGGGAGAGTCCGCCCCGGCACGCGAGATGCTGCTCGGTGACGGCGTCCTCGTCCTTCAGTCCCGCCGTCGAGAGATCGGAGGCGGGGACGCCGCAGACCGCGGCGATCCGTTCGACCGCCTCGAAGGTGGTGTATCCGCGCTTGCGCAGCCGCAGATACTGGAAAGGAGCGTCCTCGTCGTCCCGTACGGGCAGGACCATGCTTTCCTGGACCACGAAGTCGGTGTCGCGAGCCTTGAGAATGGGGTGCTCCACAGTCACTCCGTTCCTTTCGTCCTGCCGGATCCGCCCGGGCCGGGGCCGGGGCGGTGCGGGGCAGATGGTGGGGTGGTGAGGGCCGGGTGCGGTACGGGCCGGTGCGCGCCGCCACGCAGGAGCGACGACGCGGTGGCGGCCAGACACAGGCCGAGCAGAACCAGCAGCGCCAGGCGATGGTGCCCGACGAGAGCGGCCGGGCCGCCCGTTGCCGCGGGAAGCGGCGAGCCGGCGCCGTCCGGCCCGCCGGGGCCGGACGTCCCGTGACCGGCGACCAGCGCCAGGGCCACGACCGAACTGATCAGATAACCCGCGTTCTGGAGTATGGACCGTACGCCGTTGGCGATGCCGCGCCGGTGCGCGGGCACCAGCGACATGAGTTCGCCGGTGTTCGGCACTCCGAACAGGCCGGCGCCGACGCCGGTCAGGAACAGCCCCAGCCCGATGAGGCCGGCCGGTGCCGGCGGACCGAGCGACAGGGCCAGTACCAGCAGAGCGATCCCCAGCGCGGACGTCGCCGTGCCCGCGCTGGCCAGCAGCCGCGCCGGATGACGAGTGGCCAGACGTCCGGCCGCCGGCGAGGCGAGCATGGCTCCGACGGACATCAGCATGACCTGGAACCCGGCGGACAGGACGTCCAGGTGCTCAACTGTCTGGAGGTACAGGGACATCACCAGGACGACGGAGAAGTACGACATCGCCGTCAGGAAGGCGGCCAGCAGCGCCATCGCGCGGCGCCGGTCACGGAACAGCCACGGGTCCACCAGAGGGTGCCGTTGCCGTCTCTGGACGAGAGGGAATACGAGGAGGGCGGACAGCGACACGGCCGCGCTCAGCACGACGGTTCCGCTCGTCCACCCCCGGGTGCCGCTTTCGGTCAGCGCCAGCGCCCCGCCCCCCAGGAACAGGACCGACAGCAGGGCGCCCGCCACATCGAACTTCTCGGCGGAGCCGGGGCCGTGGTCCGGGCGCAGGACGTAGGCGGCCCAGCCGCAGGCGACCAGCCCGGCCGCTCCGCTGGCCCAGAAGATCCCGGACCAGCCCTGGAGTTTCGTCAGGGCCCCGCCGAGCAGTGGACCGGCGGCCTGGGTGGCCGAGATGAGGGTGGCGTTGACGCCGAGGGCCCGGGGCAGCCGCTCGGGAGGGAACGCGTCCGCGAGCAGCGCGGTGGTGTTGGCGATGACGGCCGACGCCCCCACCCCCTGGATGATCCGGCCCAGGACCAGCCACCAGGCGTCCGGGGCGAGCGCGCAGCCGATGCTCGCCGCGGTGAACACGGCGATACCCGTCTGATAGAGCCGGCAGCGCCCGAACAGGTCCGCGAGTCGGCCCCAGACCAGCAGCAGGACGGTGCCCGCCAGCAGATAGCCGAGGATCATCCAACTGGCCTGCGCGGCGGACGCGTCGAAGTGCCGGGCGATCCCGGGCAGTGCCACGTCGAGTCCGCTGGTGTTGAGGCCGGTGAGCAGCGCGGTGAGCGAGGTCACGGAGAGTACCCGGCGGCCGTAGCGGGCGGATGACGGGCTGGGAGCCGGGGCCTTGAGTGCGGTTCTGCGAGGGTGGGTCAAGGAAGAGGGCCCCGATCCGTCGCTGCGCCGCCCGTTCGCCCGGAAACCAGCACATGTCGGTCTGTCAGCTGAGTGATAGCCCGGATCCTCCCCGGTCGTCCGGCCCGAGTCGCTGTCCGTCCGTGCCGGGGCGTTCCGTGCCGGGCAACTGTACGTCCGTGCCGGGCGGTTCTACGTCCGCGACCCGCGTCCCGGGCGGGGGATCGCCGGAACCGGTGTCGGCCGTGGGGTCGACGAAGTGCACCAGGAGGGTGCGCCGGTCCTGGGAGGCGGCGGCGGAGACAGGAGTGACGGAGTGCCAGGAATCGGCCGACCGGACCAGCAACACCGAGGAGCCCGGCCGCGGCGCGATCTCCGCCCGTATGTCGTCGGCCGCGGGCGAACCGAGGATACGCAGTGAGCCCTGCCATCGCGCCGGCCACTCGGAGTTGAAGTACCAGAGCTGAGTGACCACCTTGTCGGGCCGGTCGGTGTGCGGCGCGATCCAGTAGCCGGGCCCGTAGCGGACCGCGCGTGCCTCGATGACGCAGCGGCCGAGCGGGCAGCCGGTCGCCTCGGCCACCGCCGCGCGATAGCCGGGCGAGGCGAGTTCGTCGACGAGCCGCCGCCACAGGGGGGACAGGAAGGCGAGGCTTTCGGCGACCGGACGCCCCCGCGTGATCAGCGGGAGGTTGCGGGTGCGGTAGGTCTTCTCCGAGTCCCCGCCGGTCCGTTCGGTCAGCCGGAAGCCCCGCGCCGGGAACTCTTCCTCCAGTTGGCGTGCGGTCCGGCCCGGTGGGCCGAGCAGGGTGCCGGACAGTTCCGCCCAGTGGTAGGGGCGCTCGGCCAGTTCCGCCCGCCTCAGCGCGGGCAGGTCGAGCACGGCGCCCGAGGGGCCGGAGCCGTCGGGGGGACCGGGAGTCCCCGGGACGCGGGAGTCGGCGCAGTCCTCGGGGGATTTGGGGCCCCTGGAGTCGCCGGACGAGGACATGGCCGTGGTGGACGGGCCGTCAGACATCGTGGAACGCCTCCTTGTCCTGGGAATCCGCGGCGTCGGGGACGTCCGGGGTGGTGGCCCCGCCGGGTGTGATCCGCGCGCCGAGGGCACGGAGTTTGGCGGGGAGTCGCGCGTAGCCCCTGGCCAGGTGCTCCACGCCGTAGAGCCGTTGCGGGGTGCGGACGGTCAGAGCGGCGAGCAGCAGCGCGGCGGCGGCGCGCAGGTCGTTCGCCCGAAGCGGTCCGGGCGCCGGGTGCAACGGGCCCGGGTGGATCCGCAGTTCCTGCTCGTGGACGGTCAGCCGGGCGCCCATCGAGCGCAGTCCGTCGACATAGCCGAACCTCCCCGACCAGACGGTCTCCACCAGTGTCGAAGGCGCCGAGGCGGCCAGCAGGAGCAGGGCGAACAGGGGCTGGGCGTCGCTGTAGATGAGATGGGACGCGGCGACGACCCGGTCCGGCGTCAGCGGGCCCACGGCCGGCCGTATGTGCAGCATGTCGCGGTCCCAGCGGAGCGGGACTCCGATCCGCTCCAGGTGGAGCAGTTCCGGGGCGAGCCCGTCCTGTACCACGTCCGGGCGGGTCAGCCGCAGGGTCAGCTCCTGGTCGAGCAGGACGCTCGCCGTGACGAAGGTGACCACCTCCAGGAGGTCCGACGGCAGGGTGACGGAGGCGGCACCGATCGGGCCGTCCGCGCCCTGGATCTCGATGGCGTGCGGTGTCACGTCCACCGCCACCCCGGCCAGCGCCAGGGTGCGGGCGAGTTCCTGGGCGTCGGGTTTGGGATAGGGGTTCCGCAGTACGGTGGTGCCCCGGGCGCCGGCCGCGGCGAGCAGCGCGGTCTTCGTGGCGCCCGAGTAGTGGGGGCCGGTGGGCAGCCCGCCGCACGGGTCGGGGGTGGAGAAGTCGGCCAGGTCGATCACCGTGCCCCGCAGCCCCCGGGGAGCCGTCGCGGTCAGCCCGCCGCCGTCCGTGGCACAGGTGGCCCCGAAGCGCTCCAGCACACGGGCCATGTGCTCCACCGGGCGGCCGCCCCGGTGCCCGCCTCCGATCCGGCAGCCGCCGTGCGCCCCGGACTCCACCCGCCCGTGGCGGGCCAGGAGGACAGGCAGCAGATACGCGCCGCCGTGCACCTGGGCCGACCAGTCGGCCGGCACGCGGTGGCCGGTCAGTTGGGCCGCGTCGATCCGTACCCGCTCCGAGGCCCCGTCGACGTCGACGCGGGCGCCGAGGGCCCGCAGCATCCCCGCGAGTGCCTGACGGTCGGTCAGCTCCGGCGCGTTGCGCAGATCCCAGGGTTCCTCCGACAGGCAGGCCGCGGCCATGCAGCCCACCATGAGGTGCTTGAAACCGGACATCCGTACCTCGTCGGCGAGCGGTGGCCCGCACTCGATGTCCCAGTACGGCGCGCAGCCCGCCGGGGAGCCGGGGCGCGACGGGGGAGAGGCGGTGTCCGTGGTGTGGTCACCGGTGAGCGGCGCGGGGGTCAGCCGAGGTTCCACATCTCCACCTGGCAGGTCAGCCGGTACTGCGGGGCATGGGCGGACACCGGTGCGACCGCGTGCCAGGAGTGTTCCGAGCGGGCGAAGAGCACCGAGCGCCCGCCGCCCGGCACCACGGTGGCGTACGGGCTGACGGACAGGTCCGGGCCGGTTCTGACCTCGAACTGCCCGCCGTGGTCGTCCGACCAGTCGTCGTTGAGGTAGATGACATGGGTGGCGCGCTTGCCCGGCTTGTCGGTGTGCGCGGAGATACGGTCCCCGCCCTGGAAGACGAAGAGACCGATGTCCAGTGTGGTGTCGGTGACATCAAGGCCGATGGTCCGGGACACCCAGTCGCGGTAGGCGTCCGCCTGGAGGTGTGCGACGAGCCCGTGCCATGTCTCGCCCATCGCGGTCATACCCGGCTCGGGTGCGCCGTGACGGATCAGCGGGAGGACCGCCATCCGGTACGTCTTGTCCCCGTCGCCGGTGCGCTCGGCCGGATGCAGTGCCTGCGGCGCGGGCATCTGCTCCCGCAGGCTCCGTGCCGCCGCCGCCGGGATCACGGAGTGGGCCACGGCCCATCGGTATGGTTCGTCGTGCCGTTCCACCGGCGCGTTCAGGTCCAGCAAGGGTTCGTCCTTTCCGTCAGTGGTGCCGGATGGGCGTGGATGCCGTCTCACCCGCGGTGGCGTCGGCTCCGGGCTCTTCGGGGGCCTGGGGCGCGCGTGCTCCGTAGGACACCTCGGGGGTGCCTTCGGAACCGGGTGCGCGACTGCGCAGGATCTGGACCTCGGTGAACGCGCGCCGCTGGTCGGCCGCGATGTTCCAGACGATCTCGGCCACCTCGCCGGGATCCATCATGGTGCCGAAGTCCAGGGCGAGGCCGGTGTGGAAGTCGGGTACGGCCAGGCCGCCGGGGTTGACCAGGGTGATCCGGTTCTCCGGGTGCGCGGCGAGCAGCTCGGGCACCAGATTGCGTACGAAGGTGGCCTGCGCGGCCTTGAGTCCGCAGTAGAGCGACTCCCGCTCGCGCCGCTTCCAGGAGGACGAGGACGCGATCGTGATCAGATGGACGGGGTCCTCGGCCTCGGCCAGCAGCCGCCGCAGGAAGAGCACTGGCCCGGAGAACAGCAGCCGGGTCAACCGCTCAACCTCGTCCTCGGTGGTCTCCGCGAGGGCCTTCTTCAGGAAGGCTCCGGCGACCCACAGTACGTAGGCGGGACTCGGCACATCGACGGGTGCGGTGCGTACGCTCTGCGGATCGCACAGGTCGAGGGAGCGGGGCAGGAGGCCGTCGGGGTCGGGGACGGAGGCCGCGGAGCGTCCGTAGACCACGGTCCGCAGCCCGCGGTCGCGCGCGGCGAGGGCGAGGGCACGGCCCAGGCCGTGGGTGCCGCCGATCACCGCGGCGCTCCGGTAGTGGCCGGGGAGCGGCCGTGCCGGGGGACTCGATGGACTCATGTGGGCTCCTGTCGGCGGGGGTTCGGGCACGAACGGGCGGGACCGGGAGGGTTGCTCCGCCGCGGGGGAGGAGACAAGGAGCCGGCCGCTGCGGCAGGGGCCGTCCGGGCTTCCGGTGAGCGGCTTTCTGGGTGTCCCACGGCTGACCTTCTCCTCGTCTCCACCGCCGGGCAGAGGAACCGCGGCGGCGCGCTGCTGAGCGGTGGGGAAGTCATACGGTGTGCCTGAGCGGTGGGGCGGTCAGCCGCCGGGGTGTGCCCGGGAGGTGAGCGCGGTCGTGAGTGCCGCCAGGTCGGCGGGGCGGGCCCCGGCCCTGATCAGCGCGGCCCGCACACTGCGGTGCCGTTGCCGCAGTTCGGTGAGCCAGGTCCGCATGATCACGGCCGGTGTGCCGAGATGGACCAGGTAGTCCTGGCGCGTCCAGCCGTGCGCCCGCCACTTGTGCGCGTAACGGTCGACCAGCGGCACCAGCGCCGCGCCACTGGCCGCGTAGTCCGCGGCGATCAGCTCGTCGGGCACGTCGGCCAGGGCGAGGAGGGCGGCTGTCACCACCGCCGTGCGGTCCTTGCCGAGATGACAGCAGACCAGGAACGGTTCGCCGGCGGCCTCGGCGAGGTCGGCGAAGAGCGCGGGGGCGCCGCCGGCGGAGCTCTCCATGAGAATGGCGTGGTAGTAGCGGACGTAATGGCCGGGGGTCGGCCGGGCGAGGTGCACGATGTCGCGCGGGTAGCCGGTGAGCGGGCTGCGGACCCAGCGCACACCGTGCCCGAGGAGTGCGGCGGGGCCGCCGTGGCGGTCCGTCTCATCCTGCGACCGGAGGTCGATCACGGTCCGTATGCCGTGACGGCCCGTCAGCTCGGCCGCGGTGCCCGCGTCCATGGCCGCCCCCGCGCCCGCGCGCCAGATACGGCCGGGTGCCACACCTGGAGGCGCCACGGCGCGCAGGTTGACCGCGTCGGACACCGGCCCGGGTGCGGAGGGGGGTGACTGCGGGGGTGTGCTCACCGGGCCGGCGATGCGGGGACGGTCGGGGGGACGGGAGCGCGGGTGGTGTCCATCAGCGGTGCCTTTCCGAGGAGGGGGGCGCCGTCAGCGCCAGGCAGAGGCGGGAGACGGCCTGCGGGGTGCGGGAGTGGACCGCTGCGGCCGGGGTCGGCGCGGGCGGCGTCAGGGATAGAGGAAATCGCGGTTCGCTGAGCGGAAGAGACGCCGGCGGGCGAAGGCGGGGCCGGAGGGGGGTGCGGCGGGCGTGGCGGTGGGGCGCCGCAGCAGCCGCTCGGCCACCACGTGCGCGGCCAGCTTGTGGGCCCATGTCTCGTGACCGTCCTCGGCGGGATGCCGCCCCTTCCATCCGGTGCCGGACGCCCGCAGCACATCGGCCATGGAACCGTCGGCGTCGCCGAACCGGTAGAAGTGCGTGCGGTCCACCCACTCCACCCCGCCGCTCCTGGCCAGTCCGGCCCGGCCGAGGGTGTCGTAGGAACTCTCGATGGAGTCGAAGAACAGATACGGGATCCGGTGCAGACGCAGGAACGACTGGAGCGACAGGATCTGCGTGATCAGCCGGGTCCCGGACTCCCGGTCGTGCCAGGCCACATCGCGGTAGACATCGGTCAGCCTCTGGACATCCGGATTCCGGTGCTGCTGATACGGAATGACCTGGTGGAACTCTTCGTCCACATAGAACTCGCGGCGCATCGCGCCCGACCAGCCGACGGCGACCAGCAGTTGACCCTTGTCGACGATCTCACGATGGCCGGCCAGCCAGTCGATGGTGGTGCGTAATATCCGGTCGTTGGACCCCGAAATCACGGCGTCGTTCACCACGCGGTCGGCGTCCAGGAAGTCACCCAGCCGGGCCGGCCAGGAATGTCTCTCCCTATAGTCCCGCAGCACGGGGTCGGGGTCCAGATCGTCCACCAACTCGGCGCCGTATGTCATGGAACAGCCATTGGCATACACAAGCACGACTAATCTCCAGACGACACATGGAAGCATCGCGGCAATAGGTGAGGTGCCGATGTGAAGTGTTACATGACATTGCGCGGGCCAACAACCGTACGAGAGTGCCGGCCCCGGCCGCGCCTGCCGGTTCTGGCCATATGAAAGAGGCGGGATTCGGTTCTGCCAGAGCTGTTTTCCGTCTGACCTCGATATTCTTCGCGACGCCACCGAGGCTCACGGAACGGAACAGGCTGAAACGGCGGGGTGGGGTCCCAGGCCGGTGAATGGGGAGGGCACCGAAAGGGGTAGAAGGCACCTGAGCCTCCGGCGGAACCCGGGCGTACCAGGCCCGATTCTCCCTCGGGCCGCGTGGTCATGGACGGCACTCGCAAGCACGCCGACGTATCCGGGCCCCGGTCCGAACGCCCGTCTGCCCGCCCGGCGGCACCGGCCCGCGGCTGGGTCGGCGAACGACGGCCCCCGCAGTTCCGATCCATCGACGCAAGGGAGCGCACATGACGGACGTCCTGCTGATCTGGCCGCCCCACGTGCCGAGTTACTTCAACGCCGGCCACCACAGCCCGCTGTACATGGTGGCCGGTCATCTGCGCCGCCGGCCGAGCCCAGGGCGGGTGGACACCTGCGAGGCCGGCACTCTGAGCATGAACTGGAAGGGTGTCGGCGACCTGCTCTACCAAGGCCGGTACGACGTCATCGCGGTGATGAACGACTTCGACGCGGTGGACGGCCTGGCGCGATTCACCGAGTACGCGCGGGTCCTTTCCCCGCGCAGCCGTCTGATCACCTTCGGCCGGCTCTCCAGCCTCAACCCCACTTATTTCCGCCAGTTCGATCTGGACGCCGTCGTACAGTCCGGGGACTATGAGTGCGGAGTCGCGCACTACGTCAATGGGCTCGCGGAATCCGGTCCCGAAATCGCCCCCGTGGCAGGATTTCCGGGAGTCGCGGTACGGCACGGTACGCAATGGCTCGAACCCAGCGGCCACGGCGACCGGCTCGCACCCGAGGAGTGGACTCTGCCCGACGTCGACGAGATTCCCTACCAGGACTACGACCGTTTCTACGCGAAGGACGAGCACAAGTTCTGCGGGATCCCGTTCCGGCGCGAACTCGTCGTACCGGCGGCCCGTGGATGCCCCGTCGGCTGCGAGTTCTGCGAAGTTCCCGAGATCTTCGGACTCCGCGAGCGGCGCATGACGGTGGACGCTGTCATCGATTACATCCGGGACAGTTACAGCCGTCACCCGTTCGAATACGTCGCCTTCTACGCCCCCACTTTCACCCTCGACCGGCGCTGGGTCCGGGAGTTGTGCGAGAGGTTCATCGAAGGGCCGGTCTCCCCGCAGTGGAAATGCGCGACCACCATCCACCACCTCGGCGAGGAACTGGTGGCCCTGATGGGCCGGGCCGGCTGCGTCCGGATCTCGGTCGGGCTCGAAACCCTTGAGGCGGAGGGCCAGGGCGGGCTGCCCCGGAGCAAACGCATCGAGGAAGAGAGGTTCGGTGCGCTGGCCCGGTGGTGCGGCGCGGCCGGCATCGAACTGAACGCGTTCGTCATCGTCGGGCTGCCGGGCACCTCGGTCGAGGGCACGGCACGCACCGTCGAGTTCGCCCGCTCCCTCGGCGCCCGTGTCCGCCCGACCATGTACACCCCGTTCCATGAAATGACGGGAGAGATGACAACACATCAGATAGCCCGCTACAACCGGCAACTGATCAGCGCGGAGCCGGTTCCCGACGCGGCCGACGACGACCGGACCGGGCAGCCACCGGAGGCCGACGCCCGCTACGCGTTCCTGTTCGGCCGGGAGGACCGGCTCACCAGCGTCCACGAACGCATTCCGCAGCGGACCACCCGTTGACCGGCCCGGCACGCGGCACGCCGGGACCGACCCGCACCCTGAACCTGGACGGCTTCCGGTTCCCGCTCGGCACGGAGACCCTCCACCTGAGCTGGCAGCCCCGCGAGCGCCGCCCCGGCACACTCAACCTCAAGAGCTGCGAACTCCAGCATCCGTGGAGCGACCAGCTGGTGCGCGGCGAACTCGCCGCACTGCCCCTGGCGGAGACCATCGCCTACCCCGTTCAGGACCGTGCCCTGGACGCACTCGGCGCCTACCACGGCCTCGACAGCGACCATGTCCTGCTCACGGCGGGTTCGGACAACGGAATCGGCCTCGTCGTCGACGCCCTCGTCCGCCCGGCCGGCCGACTCCTCCTTCAGGAACCCGCCTTCGAAGCCTGGTACCACTACGCCGAGTTGCGCCGGGTCCGGGTGACACGCGTTCCCGGACTCACCGGCGCGCCACCCACCGCCGACCCCGCCCCCCTGCTGGCCGCGCTGCGGGACGCCCCGGGGCCGGCCGTGGCGGCGGTGACCAACCCGGGCAGCCCCAGCGGGCTGCTGTATCCGCCGCGCACGATGCGCGGCTTCGCCGAGACCGCCCGGGACCTGGGCCACCTGCTCGTGATCGACGAGGCATACGGTGACTTCGTCCACACCTCCCACGCACCGCTCGTCGCGGAGTTCCCCAACGTCGTCGTCGTGCACTCCTACTCCAAGGCGTTCGCCCTGGCCGGGCTGCGCGTCGCCGCGCTGCTCGTCCATCCGGCCCTCCGCGAACACCTCGGCCGTTTCCGTCCCGAGAACGCGGTCGGTGCCCCCGGCGTCGCCCTGCTGGAACGCCTGGCCCCGCAGCGTGAACGCTGGCGGGAGATCTGGCGGGACGTCCGGGCCGTACAGCGGGAGTTCACCGACCGGGTGCTGTCCACCCACCCCGAGTGGCGCGGGCTCCGACCGGGTGCCAACTTCGCCACGTTCTGGTCGCCCGACCCCGCCACCGCCGACGCGGCCCGCGACCACCTCGCCGCACACCGCGTCCGTATCCGCTCCCTGTCCGACCTCCCCGGGCTGCGCGGCTGTTTCCGGGTGTCCCTGGCGGACCGGCCGGCGATGGAGCGCGTCGCGCGGCTGCTGGACGCGGTGACCGACCGGCCCCGGCCTTCTCACGATGTCCCGGCCGCCCCGGGGAAGACCGCACCGCACGGGACACGGCCGAAGTGACACCGGCCCCGTTTCCTCCCCGGCCTCCGCCGGGGACCCCGGCCCCAGGGCCTGTCGTCTGGATCAGGCCCTGACCCGCACGGCTCCGCGACCCCGACTCCGCGCACCACTGGAGGTGCCGCACCATGGCGCACATCCTCGGCCTGTCCTGCCGCAGCCACGACGCGGCGGTCGCCGCGGTCCGCGACGACGAACTCGTCTTCGCCTCGCACTGCGAGCGGTACAGCAGACGCAAGAACGACGCCGCGCTGTCCCCACAGGCACTGTCCGCGGCTCTCGCGCATCTGGACCGCGTCGATGACGTCGTGTACTACGAACGCCCCCTCCTCAAACGCACCCGGCAGCTCCGCTCCGGACAGTTCGGCCCGGCGACCGACCCGGTCGGCCTGCGCACGTATCTGCGGCGCTTCCCACAGCTGCGCGGGGCACGCCTGCACATCGTCGACCACCACCACTCGCACGCGGCGGGCGGCTACTACACCTCCGGACTGCCGGAGGCCGCCGTGGTCGTCGTGGACGGTATCGGCGAGTGGAACACGGTGTCACTGTGGCACGGCCGCGGCGACCGTCTCGAACGGGTGGCCACGGTGAACTACCCCCACAGCATCGGCCTGCTGTACACCGCCTTCACACAGCGCGCGGGCTTCAAGCCCAACGAGGAGGAGTACATCATGATGGGCCTGGCGGCCTACGGGACGCCGGACCTCGCCGATGTGATCTGGGAGGACTTCGTCGAACGGGCCGACTGGCCGCACTTCCGCCTCACCCGCTCGGTGCACCGCGGCATCGCCGACTGGCGCCCCGAACTGAACGACCCCGCCACGCTCGCCGCCAGCGCCCAAGAGGTGACCGAGCGGCTGCTGGACGGAGTGTTCGCCTGGGCGGCCAGGGAGACCGGGTCCCGCAATCTGGTCTTCTCCGGCGGAGTCGCGCTCAACTGCGCTTACAACGCCCGCCTCGCCCGCTCCGGCCTCTTCGACACCATCTGGATCATGCCGAGCCCCGGCGACGCGGGCAGCTCGGTCGGCTCGGCCCTCGCCCACCTCGGCCGGCACATCCCGTGGCCCGGTCCGTACCTCGGCCACGACATCCGGCGAGAACCCGATATCGAGGACGCCCTCAAGCGCCTTGTCCGGGGCGAGGTCCTGGCCGTGGCCCATGGCAGGGCCGAGTTCGGACCACGCGCACTCGGCAACCGCAGCCTGCTCGCCGACCCCCGTCCGCCCACCGCCAAGCGCCGGGTGAACGAGATCAAACGACGCGAGCCCTTCCGGCCGTTCGCCCCCATCGTCCTGGAGGAACACGCCCACGCCTTCTTCGACCTGCCCGTACCGACCAGCCCGTACATGCAGTTCATCGCGACCGCCCGGGCGCCCGAGGCCCATCTGGCGGTCTGCCACGTCGACGGCACCAGCCGGGTTCAGACCGTCAACGCGCGGCAGAACCCGTTCCTCCACACCCTGCTGCGGCGATTCCACGAGGAGACCGGTTGCCCGATGCTGCTCAACACCAGCCTCAACATCAAGGGCGAGCCCCTGGTCAACACCGCCGAGGACGCGGACCGCTTCGGGGAGCTCCATGGCATCCCCGTCCTGTGACCCGCCGCACGGGCAACCGCTCCGGCGGATCGTCGTCCTCGGCAGCCCCGGCAGCGGCAAGACCGCCTTCTGTCATCTGCTCGCCGTCAGGACGGCCCTGCCGCTCTACCACCTCGACGACCTCTACTGGTCCCCGGGCTGGTCCCGGCCGGGTGAGGAAGAATGGGCCCACCGCCTGCGCGCCCTGTGCGACCTCCCGCGGTGGATCGCCGACGGCAACTACGCCGACAGCACCGAACCGCGCGTCCGCGCCGCCGATCTCGTCGTACTCCTCGACCGTCATCCGCTCCTGTGCGCGGTGGCCCTGGTGCGCCGCAGCCTGCGGTTACGGCGCTCGGCCCGCGCCCCGAAGGCCGTTCGGGGAACACCGCCGGACGGCGGGCGCGGACGGCGGCGGCCGGGCGAGGCGCGCGGACCGGAGTATGTGCCGCGCCGGCTCCGGGAGTCCGGCGACCCCCCGGTGCGCAGCGTGAGCGCGCTGCTCCGCAAGGCGCTGCTCTTCCGGCGCCGCGATCTGGTCGTCATCCACGGTGTGCTGCGGCGCAGCGGCACCCCCGTCCGACGCTGCCGCACCCGGCGCCAGGCCGCCGCCCTGCTCGCCGACCTCGCCGGGCCGGGCCCGTGCCCGCCGTCAACGCAGTGGGAGACGTGCGGCGTCGGCTCCGCGGACGGCGGGCTGCCGCTCGGTCCTGAGCCGCGCGACCGTCAGCCGGGGGCCCCTCAGCGGGGCGCCCCGTTTCCGGACGGACTTCTGCCGCGCGGCCCGTCCCCGTCCCTCACCGTCAGCCCCTGCACCTGCCCGGCCTCCGCTCCCGCGACGTCCCTCTGGAGGAGCACATGACCACCGCGTCCGCCCCGGCTCCGGGAAGCCCCGACCATCCGCGGCCGTCCCGCGGCCTCGCCGAGATCGCCGACATCGTCACCCCCTTCGCCGTACGGGCGGCGGCCACCCTCCGCCTCGCCGACCACATCGCCGCCGGACACACCCGGCTGCCCGACCTGGCCGAGGCGGCCGGCGCCGACCCCCAGGCCCTCGCCCGGCTGCTGCGCTTCCTCACCTGCCGGGACATCTTCGCCGAGCCGGAACCCGGCACGTACGCGCTCACCGATCTGGCCCGGGAACTGCTCGCGGGCCACCCGGCCAATCTGCGGCAGTGGCTGGATGCCGACGAGGTGGCCGGTCGGCTCGACACCACCTTCCCCTATCTGGTGGACGCGGTCCGATCCGGAGCCCCCGTCCACGAGAAGGTCCACGGCGCCCCGTTCTGGGCCGACCTGGGCGCGTCGCCCGCGCGGACCGCCTCGTTCGACCGGCTGATGGCCCAGGTCTCCCAGTCCACCCGGGGAATCGGCACCGCGTACGGCTGGTCAGGAGTCCACCACGTCATCGACGTCGGCGGAGGCACCGGAGCCCTGCTCCGGGAGATTCTCCAGGCTCATCCGCGGATGCGCGGCACCGTGGCCGACCAGGCGGGTTCCGTGACCGAGGCACGCCGCTACCTCGCCACGCACGGCCTCGGCGATCGCGCGGACGCGTCGGTCCACGACATGTTCGACCAGCTCCCCGCCGGTGCGGACGCGTATCTCCTCTCCCGTGTCCTCGCCGACTGGGACGACGAGAGTGCCGTGCGGATCCTGCGGACCTGCGCCGCCGCTGTCCCCGACGGCGGCCGTGTACTGGTCGCCGAGCGGGTGCTCCCGGGCGAGCCGGCGCCCGGTACGCCGGAAACCGCCGAGGACGTGGCCGAGACGCGCCGGCTGACCTCGCACGATCTGCGCATGCTGGTCCTGCTGGGCGGCAGGAAGCGCTCGGTGGCGGACTACGCCCGGCTCGCCGGGCGGGCCGGGCTCGGCCTGCGCGGGTCCGACCGGCTGCCAGGGGGAGCCACCGTCATGGAGTTCCGTCTTGTAGGGACCGCTCAGCATGCGGGTGGCTGTCGCGACGTCACCATTCGGTGAGGGAGCCGTCCTGACGCCGCCAGATCGGGTTGCGCCAGCGATGGCCCGTTTCGGCGGCGTGCTCGACGGCTTTCGTGTCGACATGGATGCCCAGGCCGGGTTCGGTGAGGAGTCCGACATGGCCGTCCTCGTAGCGGAACACCGATGGGTCGACGAGGTAGTCCAGGAGATCGGAACCGGCGTTGTAGTGGATACCCAGACTCTGCTCCTGGATCAGCAGATTGGGGGTGCAGAAGCCGACCTGGAGGCAGGCGGCGAGTGCGATGGGGCCGAGCGGGCAGTGCGGGGCGAGCGCGGTGTCGTACGCCTCGGCCATCGCCGCGATCCGGCGTACCTCGGAGATGCCGCCGGCGTGCGACAGATCAGGCTGGGCGATGGCGATGCCCTGGGCGAGGACCCCCTTGAAGTCCCAGCGCGAGTAGAGGCGTTCGCCCGTCGCGATGGGGATGCTGGTCGATCGGACGACGTCCCCGATGTGGTCGCTCAACTCCGGGACGACGGGTTCCTCGACGAAGAACGGGAGGTAGGGCTCCAGCAGGGGCAGCACACGGCGGGCCATCGGGAGCGTCAGCCGGCCGTGGAAGTCGACGGCGATGTCGAAGCGGTCGCCGACGGCCTCGCGGACGCGGGCGACGCGGTCGACGATGCCGTGCACGGCCTGTGGGGTGTCGATGAATTCCAGTTGGGGCGAGGCGTTCATCTTGATGGCGGTGAAACCCTCCGCCTTGCGGGCCAGGGCCTGTTCAGCGACGTCGGCCGGGCGGTCGCCGCCGATCCAGCTGTACACGCGGGCGCGGTCTCGGACGTTGCCGCCCAGCAGCTGCCAGACCGGGACGCCGAGCGCCTTGCCCTTGATGTCCCACAGCGCCTGGTCGATGCCGGCCACGGCGCTGGAGAGGATCGGGCCACCGCGGTAGAAGCCGCCCTTGGTCAGCACCTGCCAGTGGTCCTCGATGCGCAGTGGGTCCTGGCCGATCAGGTAGTCGCCCAGCTCGTCGACGGCGGTGGCTACGGTGTGCGCGCGCCCTTCGATCACCGGCTCTCCCCAGCCGGTGACGCCTTCGTCGGTGTCGATGCGCAGAAAGCACCAGCGCGGTGCGACGAGGTAGGTGCGCAGGGACGTGATCTTCACTTCGACTCCTTCTTGACGGACCAGCCGCCGTCGACGACCAGGTCGGTGCCGGTGATGTACGAGGCGTCGGCGGAGGCGAGGAAGGCGACCGCGGAGGCGACTTCACCTGCCGCCCCGAGCCTGCCGAGCGCGGTGGCACGGGCAGACAGCAGCCGCTCCTCTTCGCTCACCTCGTCCCACGCGTCCGTGAGGATGGGACCGGGCAGCACGGAGTTGAACCGGATCTCGGGCCCGTACTCGACGGCCAGTTGGCGTATCAGCGCGCAGATGCCGCCCTTCGAGGCCGCGTACGCGGGATGGCCGGGCAGACCGAAGTTCGCGTGCACGCTGGAGGTGGCGACGAAGCAGCCCCTGGTCGAGCGGAGGTCGTCCACGAATGTGCGGGCGCCCAGATAGAGGGCCTTGAGATTGACCGCGATCTCCTTGTCCCAGCCGCCCTCGGTCAGTTCGTGCGCCGCGGCGGAGATGTGGGTGAACGCGTTGTTGTGTACGACGTCGGCGGGACCCGCGAGCTTCCGCGTGCGGTCGTGGAGCCGCTGCCAGCCTTCGGGGGACGAGACATCGCAGTGGACGAAGGCGGCGCGCCCGCCGCCGGCGGTGATCTTCCTGACGACGGCCTCGCCGGCCGCGTCGGCGATGTCGGCGAGGACGACGGTCGCGCCCTCGGAGGCCAGCCGCAGGGAGCTGGCCGCGCCGATGCCGGAGGAGGCGCCGGTGACCACCGCGGTCTTTCCCGTGAAGCGTTGCATGGGGGTGGTTCCTGTCCGTTCGGATCGGGTCCGGCAAGGGGAGAGCCTCGCGCGCGGGCGCGGAGAGCGAGCGGTGCCGGGCGGTTCGGCGTTGGCGTTCGCCCGCGCCTCAGCGGATGACGTCGTCGCCTGTGAGCAGGGTCAGTTCGTCCCGCCGCGGCAGACCCTCGAAGTCGCCCTGGACGGAGACGGCGAACGAGCCGCACGTCGCCGCGGTGAGCAGCCGCTCGTCCGGCGCGGCTCCGTCGAGCTGTGCCGCGAGGTATCCGGCGACGAAGGCGTCGCCGGCGCCGATCGGGTCGACGACGGTGACCGGCACCGGCGGCTGGACGAGCCTCTGGCCGTCGACGACGGCCAGTGCCCCCTGGGCGCCGAGCTTGACGACCGCCTGCCGCGGGCCGAGCGCCGCCAACGCGCACGCCAGCTGCTCGGCAGGCGCGTCGCCGACGAGGAGCCGTGCCTCCTCGGCTCCGGCGAAGACGAGGTCGGCCCGCCGTACGAGGAAGCCCAGTTCGGCAGCCGCGTCCTTGCTGGACCACAGCAGGGAGCGGTAGTTGACGTCGAGCGAGACGGTGACCCCGGCCCGGCGGGCGATGTCGACGGCGCGGCGCACGGAGTTCCGGGCGGTGCTCCCGAGGGCGGGGGTGATGCCGGTGATGTGCAGCAGTCCGGCCGTGGCGACGAGTTCCTCGTCGATGTCCTCGGGCGCGAGGCGCGAGCCGGCGAGGTCCCGGCGGTAATAGGCGGAGCGGGTGTGGTCGGCGGTCCGCCGTTCACGGAGCATCAGCCCGGTGGGCAGGGCGGATTCGGTACGGACGTGTGACACGTCGACGCCCTCCGCCCGCAGCCCGCCGAGGATCATTCGGCCGGCCGCGTCCGCGCCGATGCGGCCGATCCATGTGGCGTGGTGGCCGAGTCGGCTGACACCGATCGCGACGGTCGCCTCGGCTCCGGAGAACGACAGCCTGGCACGCGTCCCCGGTGCGAGGGGGCCGGGCTCGCTCGCGACGACGGCCATCGCCTCGCCCAGCGTCACCAGGCCCGTCACCGGGGTACTCCGGTCACGAGCCCGACGAGCCGGGCCGCGCGCTCGGCCAGCGCAGTGAGATCGCCGCCTTCGCAGGCGTCGCCGACGAGGGGGCTGCCCATGCCGAGCGCGGTGGCGCCGGCCCGCAGGTACGCGGGGGCCTCCTCCAGCCCGATGCCGCCGGTGGGCACGAGCGGCACGTCGGGCAGGGGAGCCCGTACGGCGCGTACGTACTCGGGGCCTCCGACGGACGCGGGGAAGAGCTTCACCATGGAGGCGCCCGCCTGCCACGCCGTGAGGATCTCCGTCGGCGTCAAGGCGCCCGGCAGCACCGGCACGCCGAGCCGGCGTGCCTCGGCGATCACGGCGGGTTGGGTGGCCGGGGTGATCAGATACCGGGCGCCGGCCGCCACCGCCGCCTCGGCTTCCCGCGGCGTGGTGATGGTGCCCGCGCCCAGCGCGAGGCCGTCGGGCGGGCTCTGGGCGTACTCGCGCAGTGCGTTGAGGACTCCAGGGGTGGTGAGGGTGAACTCGACGGCTCGTACGCCGGCTTGGCGAAGGGTGTCGGCGACCGGCGGGAACCGGTCGGCGGCGCCGGAGCGCAGAATCGCCACGACCGGAACGGCGGCGAGGGCGGACGGGAGGGAGATCATGCCGTCTCCTGGGGAGCGAGGTCGTCGAACGGCACGGCCGGCACTCCGGCGATGCCCGGCCGGCGGACGAGGAGCCGCCCGGCGTGCGGCTCCTCGCGCAGCTGCCGTTGGGTCAGTTCTCGGGTGCCGAGCTGGAAGAGGGAACCGCCGCCCGGGTCTTCGCGGAGTCCGCCGGGACCGGGGCCACAGGGACGGGCCGTCAAGTGGCACATATGAACTCTCCTTCCTCCACACCGACGCGCGAAACAAGGCTCGTCGGCCACGCGCCCGGCACCGATCGCAGCGGTGCCGGGCCCGTGGAGGTCAGTGAGGGAGTCCGACAGCGCGTTCGCCGCCCCGGCGCTGCTGGACGACGACGGCGATCACCAGGAGCGCGCCCTGGGCGACGTTCTGCCAGAAGGTGTTGATGCCCTCCACGGTCAGGCCGTTCTCCAGGCAGCCGAGGAGGGCCACCGCGAGCAGGGTGCCCCCGATGCCGCCCTTGCCGCCCTTGAGAGCGGCGCCGCCGAGCGCCGCCGCGGTGATGGCCTTGAGTTCGAGGCCCTCACTACCGGAGACCGGTTGGCCGGATCCGGTGCGGGCGGTGAGCAGGATGCCCGCGACCGCTGCCACGACACCGATGAGGGTGTAGACGGAGATCAGGTACTTGTTGATGCTGATGCCGGCCAGCCGTGCGGCGGTGTCGTTGCCGCCGATGGCGTAGAGGTTGCGCCCGATGTCGGTGTACTTGAGTAGCAGGTGCACGGTGACGGCCACGACGATCAGGATCCAGACCATGACCGGCAGTCCGGCGATCTTGCCGCGCCCGAGGAAGACGAAGACGTCGTCGTTGAGTACGTACCCCTGGGCGCGTCCGTCGGACAGCAGCTGCGCGAGGCCCTTGTAGGCCGCGAGGCCGGCGAGCGTGGCGATGGTGGGGTTGACCCGCCCGTACACGATGACCACACCGTTCAGCGCACCGACGAGGACGCCGACACCTACGGCGGCGGCCATGCCGAGGAAGGCGCCCGACCCGGTCGTGGTGAACACCATGGCGCTGACCACGGACGCCACACCTACCTGCGAACCGACGGAGATATCGAGGCCGCCGCAGATGATGACCACGGTCTGGACGATCGCGAGCAGTCCGGTGATGGTCGCCGCCTCGGCGATCACCTGCATGTTGGACAGGCTCAGGTAGTTGTCGTTGAGGACGCCGAACAGCACGAGCACAACGATGAGCGCACCGATGAGGCTGATGTTCTGCCCGCCGATCCCGGCCAGGAGTCCTGGCCGGTGCGACGCGTGGCCGTCACCGCCCCGGGGACCCTTCAGGGCCGGTGCGGGAGTGCTGGTGGTGGTCATGACGCGGCTCCAGGGGCGGCGCCGACGATGTCGTCGGCCATGGCGAGTTCGAGGATGGATTCTTCGGTGGCTTCGCTGCGATCGAGTTCGCCGGTGATCCGGCCGCCCTGCATGACGACGACCCGGTCGGCGAGGCCGAGGAGCTCGGGAAGTTCGGAGGAGATGACCAGCACGGCGACGCCCTCGGCGGCCAGGTCGGCGATGATCTGGTAGATCTCCGCCTTCGCGCCGACATCGATGCCGCGGGTGGGCTCGTCGAGGATCAGCACCTTCGGCTTGCGGGCCAGCCACCGGGCCAGCACGACCTTCTGCTGATTGCCGCCCGACAGCTTGCGCACTTCGTGGTCGATCGACGGGGTACGCACCCGCAGCCGGTCGGAGAATTCCTGGGCGAGTCGGCGTTCCGCCGTCCGTCGCACGAAGCGAAGGCGCCGCAGCCGGTCCAGTACGACGAGGGTGGCGTTGTCCTTGACGGACTGCTGGAGGAACAGTGCCTGGGTCTTGCGCTCCTCGGGCGCAAGCCCGAGCCCGGCACGGATGACGTCTGCCGGCCGGCCGCCGCGCAGCCGTACCCCGTCGAGCGTGGCGGTGCCGCCGCGGACGGGCAGGTCACCCGCGAGCGCCAGGGCGAGTTCGGAGCGTCCGGCTCCGATCAGGCCCGCCAGACCGACGACTTCACCGGCGTGGACACGCAGCGAGATGTCGGTCACGTCGTCGGTCGTGAGGTTCTGGACGTCGAGGACCAGTCGGTCCGTGGCGACCCGCTGACGTACGAACATGGCGGACAGGTCGCGGCCCACCATGAGGCGTACGAGCTCGCCCTCGTCGGTGGTGCGGGCGTCCTGGACTCCTATGAGGTCGCCGTCGCGCAGGACCGCGATGCGGTCGGCGAGCTGGAAGATCTCCTGCATGCGGTGTGAGACGTACACGATCGCGATGCCCTCGCCGCGCAGCCGTCGTATCAGCGCGAACAGTGCCTCGACCTCGTGTTCCGACAGGGAGGACGTCGGCTCGTCGAACGCGATGAGGCCGGCGGTGGTGGTGCCGGTCAGCGCGCGCATGATCTCCACCAACTGCCGCTGTGCGGGCGTGAGCTGAGATCCGAGCAGGTCCGGGTCGAGTACGTGGGCGAACCCCAGCCGTTCGAGGTCGGCCCTGATGCGCCGGTCGAGCTGGGCCCGGTCGAGGACGCGTCCGCGCTTGCGGGGCAGGGCGCCGGCGTACACGTTCTCCGCGACGGAGATATGGGGGATGATCTCCGGTTCCTGGGGGATGATCCGGATGCCCGCGGCGCGGGCGCGGGCCGGTGAGTCGAGCTCCACGGGCTCACCGTTCACCACCACGTGCCCCTCGGTGGGTTGGTGGTCGCCGGTGAGGATCTTCAGCAGTGTGGATTTCCCCGCGCCGTTCTCGCCCATCAGGGCAGTCACCTGTCCGGCGGGGAAGTCAAGCGTGACGCCCCCGACCGCTGTCACGTCGCCGAAGCGCTTGACGATGCCCGACACGCCGATGGACGAAGGCCGGGAGCCCTCGGGAGGCGGGACGCCGGGGGAGCCCGGGGCGGGGTCCGCGGAGTCCGGATGATGTGCTGGGGTCATTTCTGGGTTCACCTCGAAGGCAGGGTGTGCGGGCGTGGTCGGCAGTGGCCCCGAAGCGCCGGGCAGCGGGGCCGGGTTCACCGGCCGGCGGCTGTTCCTGTGCCGGCCGCCGGCCGGGAGCACTCAGCCGCAGGCGAGTCCGGCGCTCTTCCACGAGGCCTGGTCGACCATGGTGGTCGGGGCGAAGGCCTCGGCCGGGAAGTCCTTGCCGTTCTTGAGCTTGTCGTACATGGTCTGGACGGCCAGGGCGCCGACGTCCTTGCCGTTGATGAACAGCGCGGCCTTCATGCCGGTCGGCTTGTCGGACTTCCACTCCTTGCAGGCCAGGTAGGCGCCCAGACCCACACCGACGATGCGGTCGGGACCGACCCCGGCATTGGCGAGCGCGGTGACACCACCCATCACGTTCTCGTCGTTGCAGCCCCAGATCACCCAGTTCTTCACGCCGGCGTTGGCGGTGACCGTCGCCGCGATCTTGTCCTGGGCGCCGGTGGGCGTGTTGTCGGTGGGGACGTCGATGGTCTTCACACCGGGGACCGCCGCGTCGAAGGTCTTCTTCGCGGCCGTGACCCGGTCGCCGCAGACGGTCACGTCCTGCTTCCAGGCCGAGATGACCCGGGTGTCCTCGGCCGACCAGCCCGCCTTCATGAACTCGGCGGCAGCGCGCTTGCCGACCTCCTCACCCATCTGCGCGCCGCTGAACCCGATCCGCGGCACCAGGCCGCTCTTGCCGCAGGCGGTCGGGTCAGGACCGGTGGTGCAGATCTGGTCGTCGGAGGTGAGGAGCGGGACCTTTCCGTCGTTCGCGGTCTGGACGACCTGTGGGCCGACGGCCGGGTCCGGAACGACGATGATGACCCCGTTCGTCTTCTGGGCGATCGCCGACTGCACTTCGCTGACGGTCTTGTTGGCGTCATTGCCCAGGTTGACGACCTTGAGGTCGATGCCGAGCTCCTTGGCCTTCTCCTTCGCGCCGGCGGCCTCACCGATGAAGTACTCCTGGTCGCCCTGCTTCTGGAGGTAGGTGATCGAGATCTTGCCGTCAACCGTGGCGGCCCGGTCGTCGGCGGTGGTCGTCTTGCCGGACGAGCAGGCGGTGCTCAGGCCGAGGGTGAGGAGCAGGCCGGTGGCGGCGGCCGTGCGGCGGGAGGTGGAACGGAACATCGGCAACTCCTTGGTACAGGAAGCGACCGCCGCGGCCAGGGCGTGCGGGCGTCGTTCGAGGAGGGAGGGGCGGGGCGGGCCACGAGGCGTGGGGCGCCCAACCGCCCTTACGCGGGCGGCTGGAGCCGCGGCGCGTCTACTTGTTGACGGTGAAGCCCTGGTCCTTGCCGTACTTGACGCTGGTGTCCTGCCATGCCCGCAGGCCGTTCGCGAGTGTGGTGGGAGAGACGTACGCCTTGCCCACGGTGTCGTTGAAGACCGAGTTCGCGTATACCTGATACGGCAGGTAGGACCAGTCGGTGGCGACGTTGCGGGCCGATTCGGCGAAGACCTGGTTGGCTTTCTGGCCGCCGAAGTACGGGAACGGGGCGTTGAGGAATGCCTTCGACTCCAGGTCGGCCCGGGTGGCCGGGAAGGCGCCTTCGGCGACGCGGGTGCTCGCACCGGCTCCGGTGGTCGCGAACTCGGTGAAGGCGTAGGCGAGTTCCTTGTTCTTGGCGGCCTTCGGGACGGCGAGCGAACTGCCGCCGTTCTCCGCGCTTGCCTGGTCGCCCTTCGTCCACTGCGGCAGTGGCGCGACCCGCCAGTCGCCGGAGGCGGAGTCGACGCCTGAGGTGAGATTGGCGGGCATCCAGGCGCCGATGGAGAGTGTGGCGATCGAGCCGTCGGCCAGACCCTTGTACCAGGCGTCGCTCCAGGAGCTGATCGGTGTGACCAGCTTTTCGTCGAGAAGCTTCTGCCAGGTGGCGGTGTACCTCTTGGTGCCTTCGTCGCCGAAGTTCACGGTGACGTTGGTGCCGTCTGTCTTGTAAGGACGGCCGCCGGCCTGCCAGATGAGGCTGGTGGTGGCGCCCGCGTCGCCGGTGTCGTTGGTGATGAAGATCTTGGGGTCGGCCTTGTGGAGGGTGCGGGCCGCCTCCACGTATTCGTCCCAGGTGGCCGGCACCTTGATGCGGTGCTTGTCGAAGACCTTCTTGTTGTAGAAGAACGCCATCGGACCGGAGTCCATGGGCAGCGCGTGGACGGCCTTGTCGTCGGTGACCGCGTTCCACGGGCCGGGTGTGAAGTCCGTGCCGTACTTCCGGGCGCCGTAGGAGGACAGGTCCTCGACGGACTTGCCGATCGCGAACTGGCCGAGGGCGTAGTACTCGACCTGTGCCACGTCGGGAGCGCCGGAGCCGGCCGCGATCGCGTTCTGCAGGGCGGTGTACTGCTTGTCGCCCGTACCGGCGTTCACCAGTTCGACGTCGACTTCGGGGTACTTCTTCTCGAAGTCCGCCGCCACCTTCTTGAGTGTGGGTTCCCAGGCCCACACCGTCACCTTTCCGCCCTTCTCCAATGCGGCCTTGACGTCTTTCGGGCCGCTGCCCCCGTCGGAGGAACCGCAGGCGGTCGCGCTCAGCGCGAGGGCGGAGACCACGGCGAGCGCGCCGAACAGCCTGCGGGTGGTGTGCGTTCTCATGGACTGTGCTCCTGATCGGTGGTGCGGGTGGGATGGGAGGCGAGCAGAGGGTGGGGCAGGGCTATTCCTTGACGCTGCCCGCGGCCAGGCCGGACTGCCAGAACCGCTGGAGGAGCAGGAAGACCACCACGATCGGGACGATCGTGAGCAGGGAGCCGGTGATGATGAGGTCGAAGACGGCCTCGCCGCCTGCGGTCTGGGCCTGGGCGTTCCAGGCGTTGAGGCCGAGCGTCAGGGGGTACCAGTCGGGGTCCTTGATCATGATCAGCGGCAGGAAGTAGTTGTTCCAGGTCGAGACCATGGAGAACAGCAGGACGGTGACGGTGCCCGGCATCAGCAGCGGCAGAGCGATCCTGAAGAAGGTGCGCAGCTCGCCGGAGCCGTCGATGCGCGCGGCTTCCAGGAGTTCGGTGGGGACCGCCTCGGCGGCGAACACCCACATCAGGTAGAGCCCGAAGGGGGAGATCAAAGACGGGATGATGACGGCCCACGGAGTGTTGGTGAGGCCCATGTTGCTGAACATCAGGAAGGTGGGGACGGCCAGGGCGGTGCCCGGGATGGCGACGGCTCCGAGGACGACGGCGAAGACGGCTCCGCGGCCGGGAAAGTTGTACTTGGCGAGGGCGTATCCGCCGAGGACGGCGAGTGCGGTGGCACCGCCCGCGCCGGCGGCGACGTAGAGGAGGGTGTTGAGCAGCCAGCGGACGAAGACCCCGTCGTCGTAGGTGAGGGTGCGGGTGATGTTGTCCCAGAGGTTGAAGTCGTCGGCGAACCAGAGGCCGAAGGAGTTGAGCAGTCCGTTCTGGTTCTTGGTGGCGTTGATGACCAGCCAGGCGAGCGGGATCAGGGTGTAGACGAGGACCAGGCCGGTGACGAGAGTCAACGGGATGCTGGGGCGGGGGCGGAGCGGGGTGTACAGGAGCCGCTTCCGGCGTCTGGAGGTGGTGGCCCGGGGGGCGGTTGCCTCTGCGGCGCCGGTGGGCTCGGCGGCTACGGTCGCCGGCGGTGTGGTGGGGGAGATGGTCATCGGCTCAGCCCTTCCGCATACCGCGCAGTTGGACCGCGTAGGCGATGATCGCGGTGATCACGCCCATCACAATGGCCACGGTCGCCGCGTAGTTGTGCTGCTGGCCCGAGAAGGACAGCGAGTAGGTGTAGAGGTTGGGGGTGAAGTCGCTGGTGATGGCGTTGGGGGCGAGCTTCTGAAGGATGCTCGGCTCGTTGAACAGCTGGAAGCTGCCGATGATCGAGAAGATCGTGGCGATGACGAGCGCGCCGCGGATCGCCGGCAGCTTGACCGACGTCACGATGCGCCACTCGCCGGCGCCGTCGATCGCCGCGGCTTCGTAGAGCGAGCGCGGGACGACCTTGAGCGCGGAGTAGAAGATCAGCATGTTGTAGCCGACGAACTCCCAGGTCACGATGTTGCCGATGGCGGCGAGGACCAGGGAGGGGGAGAGCGGATCGGGTAGTGCCGTCCCGAAGACGTCGTTGATGTTGCCGACAAGGCCGAAGCGGGTGCCGTAGATGAAGCCCCAGATCAGGCTGGCCACAACGGCGGGGACGGCGTACGGGAGGAAGATCGAGACACGGAAGAAGGCCGTGCCGTAGATCCGGCCGCTGTCGATCGCCAGGGCGACGACAAGTGCGATGCCGAGCATGATCGGTACCTGGACCAGGAGGAAGAGGCCCACGCGGACCAGCCCCTCCCAGAACCGGGGATCCGCGAGCGCCTCACCGTAGTTGTCGAGGCCGACGAAGGAAGTGCCCCCGATGAGCCGGTCCCGGAGAGCGCTCAGGTACAGCGCATAGCCGATCGGGGCAAGGAACACGAGGCCGAAGACCGCGACGAACGGGCCGACGAAGCCCCAGCCCACCAGGGCCTCCTTCCGGCGACGGAAGCGGGCTCGTCGGCGGGGCGGTGGGGCCGCCTGCGCGGAAGTCGTCAGGAGCGTCATGGTGGTTCCTTGCGTCGGTGACCGACTGGTCGGGAACGGGGCGGAGAAGGCAGAGGCTTCGGATGTGAAGGCCGGGTTACGGCTGACCCGACGAGTGATGTTTACGTAATCATCAAGTGGCTTGATGGTTGCACCACCGTCAGATGGGCGTCAAGCACAAGGAGGTAGCGAACAAGCGGGATTTGGTGATGAACCGGGAGATGGCGGTCCGTCGAGGTGTGTCACCCGCGCCATCGCGTACGGATGGGCGGACACACCGAGGCAGTGGGACCGCGGACCGATGAGATGTGAGGGCATGCCGGAACAGAGGCCGCGCGACCGGGGCGGCCCCAGGCGTGTGCGCATGGCAGGGCTGAGACGGGAACGGCGGTGCGAACGCCCTGGCAGGCGGCCGGGCGTCCGCCGCGTGCGGGCAGGGGAGTTCCGCGCGCGGGCAGGGGAGGACGCTCAGGCGCGATGGCGGAACGGAGCGGACACCGGTCGCTCGGCGGGTGCGCGCGGGTGGACCCGTAGCGCCGTCACGATCCTGGAATCCGTCAGGCGGGCGGTGGTGCCGTGCTGGCCCGCACCACGAGGGTGGGTTCCACGGCGAGTCGCCGGACGCCGTTGCCGCGGCGTTCGATCTGTTCCAGCAACAGGGTCACGCAGTGTCGGCCCACCACATCGAAGTCCTGGTGCACCGTGGTCAGCGGCGGCTCGAAGAACGGAGCTTCGGGTACGTCGTCGAAACCCGCGACGCTCAACTCGTCCGGTACCGACCGCCCCGCCGCGTGCATGGCCCGCAGTACCCCGAGCGCCATCTGGTCGTTCGCCGCGAAGACCGCCGTGGCATCCGGGATCTGCGCCAGCGTCCGGCCGGCCAGGTAGCCCGATTCGGCGGTCCAGTCCCCGTGCAGAGTGGGACGTACCGGGGCGCCGGCCGCGATGAGCGTACGCTCCCACGTTTCCGCGCGCCGACGGGCGGCGAAGGAGTCCCTCGGGCCGCTGACGTGGTAGACGGTGCGGTGGCCGAGCTCCAGCAGATGGCTGACCACGCTCTGCGTGCCGCGGGCCTGGTCGAAGTCGACGTTCGGGTACTGGTGCCCGGTGTCGCCATCGGCGACGACCACCGGCATCGTGGGCGGCAGATGCAGCGACGGAGTGTCGAGCATCTTCGACTCGACCAGCACGATGCCGTCGACGGACTGCAGCATGAGATGGCGGAAGGCCTGCCGCACGGCGGCTTCCGTCTGTGCCCGGATTCCCATGAAGTTGACGGAGAAACCGGCCTCGCGCGCCGCGTCCGCGATGGCGCCGAGCGTACGGGCGTTGCCGTGCGCGCCGACGTCGAAGCTGACCACGCCGATCGCCCCGAATTTGCCCGTCACCAGCGCCCGCGCCGCCGCATTGGGGCGGTAGCCGAGCTCCTGCATCGCGGCCAGAACCTTCGCCCGCGTCGTCTCGTCCACGTTGTCGTGGTTGTTCGCCACCCGCGAGACGGTCTGTGAGGACACGCCGGCCCTGGCCGCGACCTCCGCCATGGAGGGCCATTTCCGAGGCGGGCGCGAGCGGGGCGTTCTCGTTGCCTTGTCCGCCACCTTCGACCGTTCCTTCCCCGAGGCTCTGTGGGCACACGACACACGTGCCGCGCCCCATGGAGTCATGTTGACGCAAACAGGCACGTCGGGTCAAAGCCGCGATCACTCTCGATCGCTTTCGTCCGAATCCTTGACAGGCTTCCGGGTCCCTTCCAAACTTCCGGCTACATCGTGTTTACGAAAACATTTCGTAGACGGTGGTGCCAACACGGTCCGAACGGCCATCCTCTCGACTCCCCGCCACTCCGCACTCCCCACTCCCCGAGGGCGGTCGTCTGCCCGCGCTGCGCGCGCGGAATCCCCAGTCCGACGAGACACCACGAGGTATCGCGATATGCGACTGAAGATCTCCGGGACGGTGGCACTCCTCTGTGCCCTCCTCTTCTCCCTGCTCACCGTCGGGGGCGCCGCCCATGCCGCCCCGGTGCCCATCGCCAACGGTATGCAGTTCACCGATCCGGCCGGCAATCCCGTGCACGCTCATGGCGGCGGTGTGGTCAAGGTCGACCAGTACTACTACTGGTTCGGAGAGGACCGAAACACCGACAACTCCTTCCGGTACGTCTCCGCGTACCGCTCCACCGACCTGAAGACCTGGGAGTTCCGTAACCACGTTCTGAGCGAGGCCTCCGATCCGGAGCTCGACTGGGCCAACATCGAGCGGCCCAAGGTCATCTACAACAGCTCCACGAACCAGTTCGTGATGTGGATGCACAAGGAGAACGGCTCCGACTACGGGGAGGCGCGCGCCGCCGTCGCCGTGTCGTCCACGGTGGACGGCGACTACAGCTGGCGCGGCAGCTTCCGGCCCCTGGGGCATATGTCCCGGGACATCACGACCTTCGTCGACACCGACGGCACCGGCTATATGATCTCCGCCGCCAATGAGAACGCCGATCTGCATGTCTACCGCCTGACCCCGGACTACACCGCGGTGGAGTCCCAGGTCCAGAAGCTGTGGCCTGGCCAGTGGCGCGAGGCCCCCGCCATGTTCAAGCGTGACGGCGTGTACTTCCTTCTGACCTCCGGCGCCACCGGATGGGCCCCGAACCAGCAGAAGTACGCCACCGCCGGCAGCGTCACCGGTACCTGGACGGACCTGAAGGACATCGGAGACCCGACGACCTACCGCAGCCAGACCGCCTACGTCCTGCCTGTCCAGGGCACCAAGGGCACCGGCTTCCTCTATATGGGAGACCGCTGGGGCAACTCCATGGGCGGTACGGTGAACGACTCCCAGTACGTCTGGCTTCCCCTCAACTTCCCTACCAGCACCACCATGACCATGGACTACTCCCCGCAGATCACCGTTGACACCGCCGCGGGGACCGTGAGCGCGATGAACGTGCCCTGGGAGACGCTGACCGCTCGCAACAGCGGTAAGTGCGCCGACGTGGGGAACTTCGACACCGCGGAGGGCACACAGGTGATCCAGTGGGGCTGCGGCAGCGGTGTGAACCAGCACTTCTGGATGAAGAAGCTGAGTACTGGCTACGTCCAGATCATGGCTCGGCACAGCGGGAAGTGCCTCGGCGTCGCCGATGCCTCGGCCACGGACGGCGCGTTCGCCGTGCAGAAGACCTGCGACGGCTCGGCCTCCCAGCAGTGGAAGGTCCGCACGACCGACGCCCCCGGCTACGTCCAGCTCGTCGCCCGGCACAGCGGCAAGTGCCTCGACGTCGTCAACCAGTCGACAGCCGACGGAACCGCCCTTGAGCAGTGGACCTGCAACACGGGCGACAACCAGAAGTGGCAGCGCTCGGCGGCCTGACCGAACCACCCGCCGTGAGACCGGCGAGGGGCGGGCACCGCGTCCCTGGCCCCACTCACCCGCGCCTCCTGGCCCCCGGCCAGGAGGCGCGGCGGCGAGAACCGGATCCCCAACTCCACCCCCCCAGAAGGAGCAGGTCGTGTTCCCCACCCGCAACCGATCGGCGTCGGCCCGGTCCCGGCTCCCCGGGAGCCTGGCGGCCCTCGGCGCCGCCACGGCCCTCGTCGCGACAGCCGTCACAGCGGTCGGCCACGGCTCGTCGCCGGCGAGCGCCGCCGAGACCCCCACCGCGGCGCTGACCGTTCGTCTCAACCCCAGCTACCAGCATCCGTCCTTCGAGGGATGGGGAACCTCCCTCGCCTGGTTCGCCAACGTCACCGGAGGATGGCCGGACGCCCAGCGCAACGCACTCGCCGACGCCCTCTACGGTGCCGACGGCCTCGGCCTCACGATCGCCCGCTACAACATCGGCGGCGGTGACAGCCCCGAAACCACCCCCTATATGCGGCCCGGCGCGGCCGTCCCCGGCTACTGGAACCGGCCCGGCCCCGAGACCCCCGACTGGTGGGACCCGAACCGTGCCGACCACTGGAACCCTGGCGCCGACGCCAACCAGCGCTGGTGGCTCACGGCCGCGAAGGAACGCGGAGCCACCACCTTCGAGGCCTTCTCCAACTCGGCGCCGTACTTCATGACCAACAGCGGCCTGGTCTCGGGCGCGGTCAACGGCGGGCAGGACAACCTCCGTTCCGACCAGTACGGCCGGTTCGCCGACTACCTCACCGGCGCCCTCCAACAGGCCCAGTCCGCCACCGGCGTCACCTTCGACTCCGTCTCACCGGTCAACGAGCCCGACACGGACTACTGGCACGCGGGAGGCCGCCAGGAGGGCTCCCACTGGGACCCGGCGTCCCAGGCCCGCATGATCACCACGCTGCGCGCCGCACTCGACGCCAAGGGCATGACAACCCCGATCGCCGCCATGGACGAGACGAACCCGGGGAAATTCCGCTCCGACTGGGAGTCGTACACCACCGACGTCCGCAAGACGGTGGGCCGGCTCAACACGCACACCTACGGGACGAACGGCCGCACCGCGGTCCGGGACATCGCCAAGGGCGAGACCAAGCCTCTGTGGATGTCCGAGGTGGACACCGGCGGCAGTGTCCCGCAGAGCTTCACCGATATGAGCCCCGCTCTCGACCTCGCCCAGCGCATCAACGAGGACATCAGGGAGCTGGAGCCGCGCGCCTGGGTCCTGTGGCAGGCCGTCGAGGACTACGAGAACATGACCCCGGGCCACGAGAACTCGAACTGGGGCCTCATACAGACCGACTTCACCCCGGACGACGCGGCCACCGAACCACTGCGCAAGAACAAGAAGTACTGGGCGATGGCGAACTACAGCCGTTTCGTCCGCCCCGGCGCGCGCATCGTCGGCACCGACGACCCGCGGACCCTGGCGGCGGTGCGACCCGGCGGGAACGGCACGGTGGTGGTCCACACCAACCCGACGGGCGAAGAGCGCGAACTCACCCTGAACCTCGATGGCTTCCGGACCGCATCGAACGGACCCGTCGAGCGGTGGACGACCGACGGCACCAAGAACCTCCAACGCGACAGCGACGCGGCAGTGATCGGCCGGACGCTCAGGACCACCGTAGGGCCCGGCTCCGTCACCACGTTCGTCCTGCCCACCGTCACCGGCGTGAACACGGCGGCGACCACCGCGCCCACCGGCGCACCACGCCAGCTGCTCAATGACAACAGCGGCAAGGCGCTCGCCGTGGCAACCGTCAACGACAAGACCACCGTGGTGCAACGCACTTCAGCCCCCGCGGACACCGCGCAGCAGTGGACCTTCACCAAGGTGGTCACCTCCGACTGGGGCAACACCGCCGCCTACCGCGTCACCAACAAGAAGACCGGCAAGGCGCTCTCCCTCTCCAACGGCGCCCTCACCTTGGCACCGCCCGGATCGTCCACCGCGCAGCAGTGGATCCGCTCGACCACCGGCGACGGTCACAACACCCTGATCAATGCGGCCGGAGGCAAGCTTCTGGACGTCACCGGCGCCTCGACCGATGAAGGGGCGCCGGTCGGGGTCCATCAGCCGACCACCGGCGGCAACCAGTCCTGGACCTTCCCGAGCACAGCACCGGACGCCTGGAAGACCCTGGCCTTCCGGCACACCTCCAAGTGCCTCGACGTCAGTGGCGCCGGCTCGGACGACGGCGCGGCCGTCGCCCAGTACGGCTGCGACGCCGGCACCGACCAGCAGTGGTCGCTGCGCTCCACCGGCGGTGGATACGTGAACGTTGTCGCCCGCCACAGCGGCAAGTGCCTCGATGTGAGCGGTCTGTCGACGACCGACGGCGCCAGTGTCTTCCAGTACTCCTGCAACGGAGGCCGCAACCAGGAATGGGCGGTCCGAAGTACCGGCGGCGGGTTCCTCACACTGACGGCCCGGCACAGCGCCAAGTGCCTGGAAGTGGGCGGCGCCTCCACCGCGGACGGTGCGGCCGTCGTCCAGCGAACCTGCGACGGCGCCGCCGCCCAGCAGCTCCGACAGGGCTGACGCCAAGGAGCCGGGATCCCATCGAGAGGCTGGATCCCGGCTCTTTCGCGTGTGGCCGCATCTTTCGCGTGTGGCCGCAAGCTACTCCTCGGTGGGTCCGAGATCGGCCGTGGCACGGAACTGGACCGTACGGGCTCGGTGCGCGGCGTGGAGCTCCAGCACGACGATCTCGTTGGCTCCGGCGCGCAGCACCGGAGCCGGCACATACAGCGACCGCTGAGGGCCGCGCGACCAGTAGCGGCCCAACGCGAACCCGTTGACCCAGGCGTTGCCCTTGGTCCAGCCGTCGAGGTGCAGGAAGGTGTCGGCCGGGTCGGTCACCTCGAAGGTACCCCGGTGGAAAGCAGGTCCGACGGGGAACGTGGCAACGGGCGCGAACGGGACGTCCTTCAGGGAGACAAGGGGAAGTGGCCGGCTGGTCCAGCCGGCGAGTTCGGCGCCGTTGAGGAGGACCTTGCCGAGCAGGCCCTTGCGATCGTGGATGCCCTGCCCGTAGCTCACCCGACCCTGGTTCTCGACCAGGACGGTGAGCGTGCTGCCCGCCCGGGGCACCGTGAAGGCAAGGGCGTGCTCGTGGTTCTCGCGCTCAAGGACGCCCATGGGCTGCCCGTCGACGAACACCTGCGCACGGTCGCGGACCTGCTCGATCTCCAGGAGGGCCGGGCCCTTGAGCGGCAGGTCGATCTCGTACAGGACGAAACCGAAGTCCTGCCCCAACTCCTCCATCGTGAGAGGCCGGCGCGCGTCGACGGCGTTCCCGAAGAGAGAGGCATGCGCCAGCAGGCCCGCGCTCTCGGTCAGGGACACGGTTCGCGGGGCGAGTTTGGGGCCGGGCGAGGGGACGGGGCCATCCGGTACGGAGGCGTACTTGGCGATCACGTCGCGGAAGGCGGTGTACTTGGACGTGGGGTCGCCGGCTTCGTCCAGCGGGGCGTCGTAGTCGTACGACGTCACGGTGGGACGGTAGGTGTGCTTGTCGTTGGCGCCGTTGGTGAACCCGAAGTTCGTACCGCCGTGGAACATGTAGAAGTTGACCGAGGCCCCGGTGGCGAGGAGTTCGTCCAGCTCCCGTGCCGCTTGGCCGGGGTCACGCACCACGTGGTGGGCGCCCCAGCGGTCGAACCAGCCGATCCAGAACTCGGTGCACATCAGGGGCCCCTTCGGCTGCCGGGCCCGCAGGGCGGCCAGCCCCTGGGTGGAGTGGCTGCCGAAATTGGCCGTGGCGAGGATGCCCGGCAGCGCGTCGCGTTCCAGGTGGGCGGGCTGGTCGCTGGTGAAGAGGGGGACATCGACCCCGCAGCGGCGCAGCGAGGTGACGAGGTGCTCCAGATAGTCGGTGTCGTCGCCATACGCCCCGTACTCGTTCTCCACTTGTACGGCCAGGACAGGGCCGCCGCGGGAGGCCAGGTAGGGCTGGAGCGGGGTGAGCAGGCGGTCGAAGTAGTCGTCGACCGCGGCAAGAAAGCGGGGGTCGCGGGAGCGCAGCCGTATGTCCGGTTCGGCGAGCAGCCAGGACGGGAGACCGCCGCCCTCCCACTCGGCGCAGATGTACGGGCCGGGTCGGAGCAGCACGTACAGGCCCTCCGCGGCCGCGAGATCGAGGAAGTGGGGCAGGTCGAGGCCGCCGTCCAGGATGAGACTGTCGGGCCACGGCTGGTGCAGATTCCAGGGGACGTAGGTCTCAACGGTGTTGAGCCCCATGAGGCGGGCCTTGCGCAGCCGGTCCGCCCATTGTTCGGGGTGGACGCGGAAGTAGTGCAGCCCGCCGGACAGGAGCCGGAACGATTCGCCATCGAGAGTGAAGCCGTCGTCGTCGATCTGGAGAAGAGGCATGTACGGGATGCTCCTGTGCTGGGGGTGAGGCGCAGTGACGAGAAGAGCCTGACCTCAGTATGTTTACGTGAACATACTGCCTGTGGCAAGCCTTCGGATGTGCTGGAGGCCGATCGGGCGGAGTCGAGTACCCGGCGGATACGCGCCGTGTATCCAGGTCGCGCTTCGCCCGAGGGTGCGTGCCGCCGGTGCGGGCATGGGCATCCCGTAAGTTCCCCAAGAATTAACAGGACCGCACATATGTTGACGCGTTGTCGCGCTGCGTGCTGCACTGGCCCGGCGTGCGACAGTGTGATTCACGCCTTACGTGTTTACGTTCCCATCGTCTGCGAGCCGACGCGTGCCCGACATCACTCGTCGTCGCTCACCGCAGCCTCGTTTCCATACCCCGCTCTCCTCCCGGCCTAAGGAGTCATGTCGCCATGTCCTCTCCCGACAGCCCACTCGACCGCAGAGTTTTCCTCACCGCCGCCGCTCTCACCGCCGGAGCGGTGGTGCTGCCCGGCGGAATCCTGCCCACGCGGGCCGCGGCCGCTGTTCCGCCCCAGGTGACGCTGCCACAGCGGGGCATGTATGACACTGTTCCGGCGTCGTCGTGGACCGACGGTTTCGTCACCGGTAACGGTGAGTACGGCGCGGTGCTCCACGGGACACCGGCACTGGAAAAGATCGTTCTCAACCACCACCGCTTCGTGCTGCCCAACGCCACCCGCGACATGCCGCCTCCCGTCCTGGCCGACCGTCTGGACGCTGTACGAGACAGGGCACTGGCGGGCGACTACTGGGGCGCCGCCGGAACCTTCGCCGAGGGCTGGTCCCTTCGCTGGACCCAGACCTTCCACCCCGGGTACGAGCTGCGGCTCAGCACGCCGGACGCCACCGCCTCCAACGACTACGCCAGAATCACCGACTTCCGCACCGGCGAGGTCACTCACACCTGGACCGACAGCGCCGGCATCTGGAAGCGGCGCGCCTTCGTCTCCCGGGCCGACAAGGTCGTCGTGCACGAACTGCTCCCCGCCGGCGGCCGGACAGTGGACACCACGCTCCAGGTGAACACCGGGCTTGAGGGCGTTCCCGGCGACGTCTCCTTCACCACGATCGCCACCGTCTCCGGCGGGCAGGGCTACCTCAACCTGCGCGGCACCTATCCGTCCGGCCAGGGGGCGTACGGATACGAGGGCGTCACCCGGGTCGTGGCCACGGGCAACAAGGCCTCGGTGTCGGTCAGCGGTGACACACTGGTCGTCTCCCGCGCGGCCAAGGTGCTCCTGCTGACCAAACTGGGGCGGTACGAGAACGCCGCCGGCTGGAACGCCAAGCCACTGCACACCGCACTGGCCGCACTCCCTACCGACTACACCACGCTTCTGGGGCGGCACTCGCCCTTGCATCAGGGGATGTTCGACGGTTCGAGTCTGGACCTCGGCGTTTCCGCGGCCGACCGTCAACTCTCCACATCCGAGCTGATCGCACGGCAGAACAACGACCGGTCGGTTGTCGACATCGCGCTCCTTGAGCGGATGTACGACAGTGGGCGGTACCTGTTCGTCAGCTCCAGCGGAGTACTGCCCCCGCGCCTGACGGGCATCTGGTCGGGCAGCTGGAACGGTGCCTGGGCCGGCGACTTCACCACCGACGCCAACATCAACCTCCAAGTGGCCGGCGGCAATATCCTGAACCACGGAGAGGCCATGCGGGGCTACTTCGACCTGGTCCTGGGACAGCTCGACGACTGGCGGAGGAACGCCGCCAACCTGTACGGCACCCGAGGCTTCCTCGCGCCGTCCCGTACCGACGGCGAGCACGGTCACATGCTCCACTTCAACGGCACGGACTTTCCCGGCCAGTGCTGGACCGGTGGCGCCGACTGGATGCTGTACCCGCTCCTTGAGTACTACCAGGTGACCGGCGACACAGCGTTTCTCCGGGAGAGGCTCGGCCCGGCCCTGATGGAACTCGCCCTGTTCTACGAGGACTTCCTGACCAGGACCGACGCCGACGGCAGGGTGGTCTTCGTTCCGACGTTCTCCATGGAGAACTCGCCCTCCAACACCGGCCAGATGCTCTCCATCAACGCCACCGGCGACATCATGGCAGGTCGTCATGGACTGCGGGCCGCGATCGACGCGGCGAACCTCCTGAACGTGGAGCAGGGCGCCGGTCAGGGCGTGGCACGCTGGACCGCTCTGCTGGCCAAGCTGCCCGACTACACCGTCGACGGCGACGGCGCCCTGGCCGAATGGTCCTGGCCCGGCCTGAACGACCGCTACAACCACCGGCACGTCCAGCACCTGTACGGAGCATGGCCGCTGCACGAGATCAACCCGGAGCAGAAGCCCGACCTGGTGTTCTCAGCACGCAAGGCGCTGAGACTGCGCGGCGACGAGAACTACTCGGCCCACGGCAGCCTCCACCGCGCCCTGGCCTGGAGCCGCCTGAAGGACGGAGCGGGCGTCTATGACAACATCCGTAAGGTCCTCGCCGGCAACATGGTGTGGCGCTCGCTGGTGACCTCGCACAACCCCGACCTGCATATCTACAACTGCGATGCCGCCAACGCACTTCCGGCGATCATCGCCGAGTCCCTGGTCTACACCAGGCCGGGCCTTCTGGAGATCCTGCCCGCCCTGCCCGATCAGCTCGCCCGGGGCACGATCCGCGGTGTAAGGGGCCGCAATCGCGTCCTCGTCGAGAGCCTCACCTGGGACACCGCGGCCCGCACCGCCACGGTCACCCTCGTCTCGGACATCGCCCAGACTCTCGACTTCGTGTGCCGTCGCGGCATCACGTCGCTCACCACCGCGGCGTCCGTGGCGGCTTCCCCGCTCGGCAGCCACGCCAGGAAACTGTCCCTCACCGCGGGGTCCCGCGTCCAGGTCACCGTCGGCCTGCTCACCGGGACCTTCCGTGTGGTCAATCGCGCCAGCGGCAAGGTCCTCGACGTGGCGGACGAGTCGACCGGCAACGGAGCTTCCGTCATCCAATGGCCCTGGTCGGGCGGTGCGAACCAGAAGTGGCGACTGCTGCCGAACTACGACGGTTCCTTCCGCCTGTCCAACGTCAACAGTGGCAAGGTCCTCGACAACCCGGCGGCGTCCACGGACCACGGTCGACCCCTGGACCAGTGGACGGACACGGATGCCCCCAACCAGTGGTGGCATCTGGTGCCCGCGGGGACGGCGGGCCACTACCACCTGGTCAACGGTGCCAGTGGGCTGCACGCGGACGTGGAGAACGGGTCGACGGCCGACGGCGCGAGGATCGTCCAGCTGCCCGTCGGAGGTTCCGCCGGGCAGGAGTGGCTCCTCTCCGGCCTCTGACCGCCACAGCCTCGCCCGTCCTCCGGGACGAAGGCTGGGCCGAGGTGCCTAACAGCGAGATGACAGTGGCCGTTCGGCTCCTGTGACCCGCGCCGTCTCAGGGTGGGGCCCATGAGTAATGAGAGTGAGGCCACGATCGAGGTCATCGGTCTGTGCAAACGCTTCGGGCCACAACTGGCTCTGGACGGGATGACGTTCACCGTGCGCCCCGGACGGGTGACCGGCTTCGTCGGCCCGAATGGTGCGGGGAAGTCCACCACCATGCGCGTCATCCTGGGCCTGGACGCGGCTGACGAGGGAAAGGCCCTGGTCGGCGGGGTGCCGTACCGCACCTTGCGTCGCCCGCTGCGGCATCTGGGGGCACTGCTCGACGCTTCCGCCCTACAGCCGAGCCGTACCGCCCATAACCACCTGCTGTGGCTGGCCCATTCGCAGGGTGTGTCCGCCCGGCGGGTGGACGAGGTCATCGAACAGGCCGGCCTGGGCTCGGCGGCCCGGCGCAAGGCGGGCGGCTTCTCGCTCGGTATGCGTCAGCGCCTGGGGATCGCGGCGGCGCTGCTCGGCGACCCGCCCGTGATCATGCTGGACGAGCCGTTCAACGGCCTCGACCCCGACGGCATCGTGTGGATGCGCGGCTTCCTGTCAGCTCTAGCCCGGCAGGGCCGCGCAGTCCTGGTCTCCAGTCACCTGATGAGCGAACTCGAAGACACCGCGGACCATCTCGTGGTGATCGGACGCGGCCGGGTCGTCGCGGACACCAGTGTGTCCGAACTGCTCGCCGAGGCGTCCGGCGGCCGGGTCGTCCTGCGTACCTCGGCGCCCCTACGCGCGGCTCAGGTCCTGCGGGACGCGGGCGCCACCGTGGTCACCACCGGCCCCGACACCCTCGGCCTCACGGGCCTTCCCGACGAGGAGATCGTGGCCCTGCTCGCCCGGAACGGGGTGCCGTTCTCGCACGTGTCCACGCACCGCGCGACGCTCGAAGAGGCGTACATGAAGCTCACCCGGGACGCGGTGGAGTACCCGGGCATCCCGGTGGGGGAGGCCACGCCATGACCGCCACCCTCACCCCTCGTCCCCCGGCCACGAAGCGTGCTGGGCGGGGCGGGTTCCTCAGGACACTGCACGCTGAGTGGACGAAGTTCCGTACGGTACGCGGCTGGGTCCTCGCCATGGCGGGGGCGCTCCTGGTGACGATCGTGGTCGGCCTGCTCGGGACGGCCGCCCCCGCCCCCGGCGGACGCGGCGCCGACTCCCCTTCATACCCGAAGGGCCCCGGCGGCGAGGCCGTCAATGACAGCTTCTACTTCGTCCACAGGACACTCACCGGCGACGGCACCCTCACCGTTCCCCTGCGGTCCCTGACCGGTGTGGCCGACACCGGCATCGGCGGCAGGCCGACCAACGGCGCCCAGCCCTGGGCCAAGGCCGGGATCATTATGAAGGAAAGCCTCAACCAGGGATCCTCGTACGCGTCGGTCATGGCCACCGGCGGCCACGGCGTGCGCATGCAGTACGACTACACCCATGACACGGCGGGCCCTTCCGGCACGGTCTCCAAGGAGTCCCCGCGCTGGCTGCGTCTGGTCCGCTCCGGCGACCTTCTCACCGGTTACGCCTCCGCCGACGGCTCCCACTGGACCGAAGTCGACAGTGTGAGGCTGCCCGGGCTCCCGCACACCGTGCGGGCCGGGCTCTTCGCCACGTCACCGCAGGCGAAGCAGGACACCGCGGCGGGCCCGGGCTTCAGCCCCGCCGTGGCCACCGGCACCTTCGGCGCCCCGGACGTCACCGGCGGCTGGTCCCAGGGCGCGTGGAGCGGTATACAGGTGGGCGGTGACGCGGGCACCTCCGGCAGCTACACGAACACCCTCAAGGGCGGTTTCACCCAGAACGGCGGCGGCGTCACCGTGACAGGGGCCGGTGACATCGCACCGGTCGTCGGCGGGCCCGTCATGGGCGGCGGTTTCTCCATCGAGAACTTCCTCGTCGGCACGTTCGCCGGACTCGTCGTGGTGATCGCGGTGGGCACGGTGTTCATCACCGGCGAGTACCGGCGCGGTCTGCTGCGTACGACCATCGCGGCAACCCCCCTGCGGGCCCGGGTACTTGGCGCCAAGGCACTGACGGCCGGGGGTATCGCCTTCGCCATCGGCCTGGTCACCGCCGCGATCACCATCCCCATCGGGGAACGCAGCGCGCTCGGCAGAGGCTTCCATGTCTTTCCCGTCACGCCGGCGACCGAACTGCGCGTCGTGGCCGGCACCGGGCTGCTCTGCGCGGCCGCCGCCGTGCTCGCCCTCGGCGTCGGTGCCCTGCTGCGGCGCAGCGCCACGGCGGTCGCCCTGGTCATCGCGTCGATCGTGCTGCCGTTCCTGCTCGCCACCTCCGGCGTGCTGCCCCCAGACGTCTCGCAGTGGCTGCTGCGGGTGACCCCGGCGGCGGGTTTCGCCATCCAGCAGACCCTGCCGCACTACACGCAGGTGCTCAGCGTGTACGAGCCGTCGACCGGCTACTACCCGCTGGCACCGTGGGCCGGCTTCGCCGTCCTGTGCGGTTACGCCGCGCTCGCCTTCGGCCTGGCCGTGGTGCGGCTGCGCGGGAGGGACGTATGACATTCCCGAGCGACGCTCGACTCATGAACACGGCGGACGGCACCTGGCGCGGGGACCTCGGCCGGGCCCTGCGCGCGGAGTGGACGAAGCTGCGCACCGCGGGGGACGCCGGCAGACTCCTCCTGCTCGCCGTCGCGCTCACCGTGGCCGTCGGCTGCGGCACCGCCAAGGCCGTGAAGTGCCCGGACGCGGGGTGCGGCCAGGACGCCGTCAAGCTCGCCCTGACCGGCGTCACTGTCGGGCAGGCGGTCATCACCGTCTTCGCGGTCCTTGCCGTCAGCGGAGAGTACGGAACCGGGATGATCCGCACCACGCTCACGGCGGTGCCGAACCGGCTCACCGTCCTCACCGCCAAGGCGACGGTTCTCACCACGGTCGTCCTGGCCTCCGGGACGGCCGCGGTCCTGGTCTCCCTCCTCGCCGGCCGCTACATCCTGCCCGGCAACGGATTCACCGAGGCGCACGGCTACGCCCCGCTGTCCCTGACCGACGGCCCGACCCTGCGCGCGGCCCTGGGCTCGGTCCTCTACCTCGCCCTGATCGCGCTGCTCGCCCTCGGAGTGGCGACGGCGGTGCGAGGGGCGGCGGCCGCCATCGGGATGGTGCTCGGGCTGCTCTACCTCTTCCCGGTCATCATCCAGGTGGTCCACGATCCGGAGTGGCAGCGCCACCTTCAGCAGATCGCGCCGATGACCGCCGGCCTCGCGGTCCAAGCCACCGTCAATCTCCCCGGGTTGCCCATCGGCCCATGGGCCGGCCTGGGCACGCTCGCCGCGTGGGCCGCGTCCGCCCTGCTGGCCGGGGGCCTGCTACTGCGGCGGCGCGACGTATAGCTGCCTCGATCGCTGACCCGAACTTACCGCGCCCCCTGTCTGGCCTTCGCGGGCTGGGCAAGGGGAGTCCCGCCGTGCTCGGTGAGGGCGCGGGCACGCGGAACGCCCCGGCTCCAGGGGAGCGGAGGCGTGCGGCCCGGAGCCGGCCGGGCCACGCCGACCGTCGCCGCCGCCCTCGCCCGAGCGCTCCAGGTCGAAGTAGCCGTTCTCTACGGCCGGCCGTACACCTCCGAGATGTGACAGGATCATCTGGACCGGCTGATCAGCCAGTTGTCAGAGGCTCTGGACCTGTACGACCTCGGGCCCGACCCGGCTGTCACGCCAAGGCCCCTCGCCAGGATCAAGGCAGACGTCGACGCACTGGGTGCGGGAGCCTGCGCCACGGAGTACAAGGACGGAACCAAGCTTCCCGGCCTGGTCGGTGAACTCACCACTGCCATAGCTCTGCTACCTACCGGCGAGGAACGCCGACGCGCGAGCGAATCCCTGGCATGGGCCTACTGGAGTTGGCCAACCGGGTCGCGGACGAGATCGGCCACGATGTGCCCAAGGCGTACTGGGCGTCATTCGGCAAGACCAACGTGAAGCACTACGAGGTGGCGACCCGCGTTGAGTTGGGCGAACTCGGCGACGCCGCCTACGACCTGGCCAAGGACAAGCTCTGCGTTCACCGCGACCGGTGGTGTCCCTCCTCAGTGGGCGGTTGAGGCGAGATCCTGAGCGGCGGTGTCGGCTACAGCGGGTCTTGGTGTTCGGTCTGTGCAGTCTGTTCGGCAGGGAACAGGATGGGGCTGAGGAGGTAGCGGGTGCGTTCCCGCGAGGGTTCGTTGGCAAGGAGGGGGGCGATGGCGGCTTGCATCGCGCCGATCAGTGCTACGAGTTCGTCCTTGCTGAGCCAGATCGCGTGCTGCCGATAGCCGACGAGGTCGTCCACGGGATCGCTGCCTTCGCGCTCCAGATAAGCGCCGAACTCCGCGACCAGGGCGGCCATAGCGGCAGCGAAGGCCCGCTCGTGGTGCTGCGGGGTGAGCGCACGCGCGGTTTCCGCGTCGATGCCCGCGCGTTCCTGCCGCAGCCGGTAGTGGCGTTCGACAGCGCCCCGCACCCGCCGTTCGTCGGCGACATCGAGGATGCCGCCCGCGGCCAGAAGGTCGACGTGCCGGTAGACGGTCGCCTTGGACACGTCCGGAATCAGAGCGCACAACTGCCCGGTGGTCAGGACTCGCCCGCCGCGCAGTGCGTGGACCACGCGGAGGCGGACAGGATGCGCCAGCAGTTCCAAGGTGTCCATCCCCTCACTTTCTCACACGTGCTACCTTTCTCAAAGCTAAGAAAGGTGAGGGGATGCAGACTGCGGAGGAAACCGCCGTGCTGGTGGTCGCGTGGGCGCGCGATGGCCGTTTCAGGGAGATCGCCGCGCTGTTCGCCCCGCCGTTGCGTGCTGCGCTGACCGCCGAGACACTCCAGGCGGCCTGGCTCGCCGAGACCGCGGGAAGCGGTCCGGTCATGGACCTCGGCGAACCGTCGAGCGAGAGTCTGCGGCCGGACCTGATCCGGGTCAGCGTGCCCGTGGTCTGCGAGCGGGGGCAGTTCATCGCCGTCATGTCGGTCGACTCCGCCGGCCTGCTGAACGGGCTGCGCCTCGCGCCCCCTGCCGGCGGACAAGCCGCTGCTGATCCTCCAGGGCGGCCGCGACTACCAGGTCACCGTCGAGCATGACTTGTCCCTCTGGCGAGAGGGACTGGCCGGGCGTCCGGACGTCACCATCCAGATCCACGAAGCCGACGACCACCTCTTCTTCCCCGGGACAGGACCGTCGACGCCCGCCGGGTACCTGGCGCCCCAGCACGTCGACGCGGCGGTCATCACGGACGTCGCCGCGTGGCTGGACTGCCAGCTTCAGCGCGCATCCTGCAAGCGGGCGTCTCACCATTCTGACGCGGGCTGTCGCCCGTTGGGGTGATGCCTTCCGCATCCGGGTCATGGGACTCCGCGGGGTGGTCCCCTCGCAGTGCGGGGGCGAAGGCGACGGGGAGGTGCTCGTGGGTGATCCTGCGGTGGCGGTACCCGCCTGGAAGATGGTCCGCCGAAGACCTCGTTCCCACCCAGGACAACACAGAGACTGTACGTCGTCGTCCTGGCCGTGCTCCTGGCCGTGTTCGCCGTCGGCATCGTCGCCGGTGACTACGGCCCCGTCGAGCCACGAGGCGGCCGGCCGTGAACGTCCAGATCCACTTCGAGCCCGCTCATCCCGTGATGGGCAACTCCTTCATGTGCCCCCGTCGCGGACTCCGGATCATCCGGATCGGGAAGATCGTCAGCCCCCGCGGCCCCGGCCATGACGGCACGACGTACCCCCGCCTACGGGCGACCCGCACCCGCCCACACGGGGCAGGCGCTCTTTCGCCCCCTGCGACCTGGCCAAGGACAAGCTCTACGGCCACATCAACCGCAGAGGAATCGGACGAGGTTCCTGGAATTCCGTTCTCAACGAAGTTGGTCGTCGGTGTGTGGCTGACTTGCGTGGACTGGATTGCGCGAGACGCGTGGAGTCGGTTCGTTGGGACGAACGGTCCGTCCCGGGGTTGGGACGACAGCACCCTTATTCCGGCGTACTGATGGCGTGATTGATCGCCGAGGCGACGTCGTCAGCGACATGGGTGGGCCGGTACGCGTCCTGGGTCCAGGGGCGGCCGTCCGTCACCCATACGCTACGGAGACCGAGCGTGTTGGCTCCCGCGATGTCGGCGTGGGGTGAGTCGCCGATAACCCACGCCCCCGTCAGAGGGACGCTGACGGTAGTGGCTGCCGCGTGGAAGATCTCTGGTTCCGGTTTCTTGTGGCCGACATTCTCCGAGATGACCCAGCCCTGGACGAGTTGGTCGAGGCCGGTGTTACGGATCTTCGCTTCCTGCTGAGTGGTGCCGCCATTGGTGACGATCACGCAAGTCCAGCCGTACGCCTGCGCTTTGCCCAGCGCCTCGCGGGCGGAAGGCGCCAGGACGACGCGGTCGGCGGCACCGGTGTCGAGCAGGGTACGGATGGCGTTGGTTGGCACCGCGTCGCCGTATCGGTCGGTCAGGGCTGCGGCGACCTCGTGACGCGGGGTATAGCCGCCGGCGTCGATGGCCATCACCGACGTGAGGTCGGAGGCGGACAGACCGTGCTGGGCGAGGAAGTCGGCGACGGCGCAGCGGAATGCCCCATCGCGGTCGACAAGGGTGTTGTCGAGGTCCAGCAGCAACAACGGCATGACCGGCAGTCAATCACGGACGTTGGCGGCGGGGCAGATGAATTTCCGTCTGACGCCGGCACCAGGTATGACAGCGCGCGCACGGTTCGGTTCGCTGAGAGAGGCACTGGGGTGCACCGACGAACGTCTCTGAGCGGGCGTATGAACGTGCTCGGTGGTGCGTCCCTCTAACCCGGTAAGCGGATGGACCCTCCGGTAATGTTGGCGAGGACTCTTGACGCTTTCTCGGACGATGGGGGACCCAATGATTCTTGTGACGGGTGCGACCGGCACCATTGGCCGGCACCTGGTACGGGCGCTTGCGGAGGCGGACGTGCCCTTCCGGGCGCTGGTGCGGGACGCGCGCAAGGGCAGGGAGCTGGGTTGCGAGTTCGCGGTCGGGGACTTCGACGATCCGGTGTCGATGGCGTCCGCCCTGGAGGGCGTTGACCGTCTTCTGCTCAACAGCGGCGGCGCGCTTCCCGTGGATGGGCAGCAGCCGATGGTCCGGCAGCAGACCGGCGTCATCGACACGGCACGGGCAGTCGGTATCTCGCGGGTGGTGAAGATATCGGCGTGGCAACCCGGTCCGGACGCGAAGCTGTCCGTTCGCGCGCACTGGGAGATCGAGCAGTACCTCAAGGCGTCCGGGCTGCGATGGGCTTCACTTCAGCCCACCGGCTACATGCAGAATTTCTTCACCGGCGAGGGTGGCTTCACCCACAGCGGTGCCCTGGAAGGTCCATACGGTGAGGGACGTGTGGCGTACATCGACGCCTACGACGTCGCCGCCTGTGCCGCAGTGCTGCTGACAGGCCCGCTCGAAGGCGGCGAAAGCTATGCGCTCACCGGGCCGGAGGCGCTGACGCATGAGGAGATCGCCGCCAAGCTCGCCATTCCCTTCCATGATCTGACACCTCAGAAGGCAGCTGAGGGTCTACAGGCACAGGGGTTGCCCGGATGGTTCGTAGACGACCTTCTGTGGCTCTACGCGGAGATGGCAGCCGACGCGATGTCCGAGGTGACGACGACGGTGCGGGAGCTGACCGGGCATGCGCCGCGCACATTCGACGAGTTCTTGGCGAATGGTTACGACCTGGGAGAATCTACGAGGTCCCTCTGAGACCGGGCGAGCTGCGGGTGCGGTGGGTGCACGGCTCGATCTGCGGATATCCCTGGAGCGGATCGCCTCCGCCCGCTACGACCTCCGCTTCCCGGACGCGTACAAGTCCGAGGACGGTGTGCTCGAAGTGGCCATCGCCTCCCAGACCTCGATCATTGTCGAGCTGGCCCAACCAGTGAACCGGCGTAGGCCTGTTGGGGCGGCCCGCGGAGGTTCATACGGTCCGCTGCCACGCCGACGAACCGCGGAGACCGCCGTCGCGGTGATCAAGAAGCTGCTGCCGATGGACAGCTGACAGGGCCGACGGTGTCACCGTGGGTCGGTCATGCGGAACTTCGGACTTCGGACCGTAACATGAGACGGGCCGCACGGGCTGGGGGAGTTGTGAAGCTGATCTAGCCCCGTGCGGCCCGTTCCCGACTGCGAGCACGGCGCGAGGTCGAACGCCACCGCTGCACCAGCGAACGCGTCGACAGACTCCTGGCCGACCTTGGCCAACCTGCCCACGCCGAAGCGGAGGCCGACGAGTGCAGTTGCTTGATCACGCCGCAGTGGGGCTACCTGAGCGGCCCTCGCTCGTCGATGAACACCGTGGGCGTCGACAAGAACACGTCGTCACGCACTGGACCGTAGGCGATGTTGAAAGTGTCCAGCCAGTACGTCCAGCCTCGGGTCCCCAGTGCGCTGCTGAAGCGGTAGTTGAGCTGCCATCGGACCCATTGACCGGGGGCAAGGCGTACGGCCGGAGGCCGTCGCGGCCGAGGGGGTATGGCGAACAGGGGTTGCACTCGGGGAAGGATTCGCAACCGGCCGTCGGCTTCGCTGAGCTGGACGTCGACCTTGCGCAGGTCTTCCTGGCTGTCGTAGGGGTCGAAGCCGTCGCGCTCATGCATATGAACCACGTGCGCGACCGGAGGCGGCGCGTGCGGAACGGTGAAGCCGACCGGGGCCGCGTTCCTGCGAGTGGCAGCCTCTCCTCCCAGGGACTGCTTCGTCCAGGACGTCCGTATCCACCACCAGGCGTTCCGGGCAGGGTGTGCGGGGCTGGAAGCCGTGCGAGAACCCGTGATCTGTGACGTTCTGCGACTGTGGACCGGGTCGGTAGAGCCAGTGTGGTTCCCAGCAGTCACCTGAGACTCATCAGTTATCTCGTTTGTGCAACCCCCCTCGATGCCCCGACGTCCTGTTCCACGACAGACGACTGCCGATCACCCGGGAGGGCACGTGGCGAAGAAGGACGGGACAACGGACGCGGCGAGGGATAAGGACCGCGAGAAGTGGATGGCGCGTTTCCAGGTACGGCTGGCCATGCAGCCGGGCGTGGACCGGGCAGTGGTGCTCCAGGCGGTCAAGGACGTCACGACGCACTGCGCGGATACGGGAGAGCACCCGCGGGCTGCTTTCGGCGACCCGGACGCCTATGCCGTGCAGGCCGCCGCGCGGCTGGTGCCGGCGGACCGGGCGGCGCGCGCGAGGCGACACGACGCCACGGTGGACGCGCTCGGCTCCGTGTTGAAAAGGGCCAGGGACGTCACGGGTTTGTGACCGATTGAAGCGACTCCGTGCTTCGGCTCAGGGGATTTCGCGGGGGCCTCTATGTCCTTCGTCAAGCCTCGGTGGGCCGGGTGAAGGAGGAAAACCCGCACCGCGACCTCCGCGTTCATCTCTCCCACGCGGACGCTGCCGATCCCTTCGACCGAGTGCGGATCAGTGGCGAGGTGGCCCGCTTCGTCGACGGCCAGGAGGCGCATGACCGAATGGACCGGCCGGCCCGGAAGTACCTGGGCGGCGAACGGTTTGAGTGGATCATGCCAGGGGAGCAGCGGGTTGCGGTGATCGTGCGGCCGGTCAAGGTGTCAACTTGCGGCACGTCGTCGGGGTGGAGCGGTTTCGGCCCGGCGTCCCCCTTCCCGCTGATCGAGCGGCCCGCCCAAGCGCCGCCCGCTCTCCGTGCAGAGGGGCTTCCCGGTCGGTCGCGGCAATCCGTTGGAGCCGTACCAGTGCTGTACGTGCTGCTGTACATCGGGGTATGCCGAAGCCAGTGACGATCCGGGTTGATGACGAGCTCTACGCGCTGTTGAAGGAGCGTGCCGGAGCCGAGGGCTCCACGTGACCGCGCTCATCACCCAGGCCGCGCACGACGCGGTCCGTGCCCCCGTCTCGAAGGCGCTGCGGACGTGCCGGACGTCTGTCACACCGCCACACGCAGCTACTCGCGGCGCGCGGTGACCATGGCGCGCCACCGGGGGTGATGTCGGTGTAGTACGCGTAGTCGCCGCTGCGGGTGAGCTCCTGGAGCCGGATGATGTCGTTTCGGAGGTTCAGCGACGCCCCCTCCAGAGGGCTACCGCCGCGCACTCGAAGCGCACCGTGCCGCTCGCCGCGTCCCCGCCTACGGCGGCGCGGCCCGCTCCCTCCGGGCGGGATTCGGGGGAGGAGCGTGACACGCATGATCTTGGTTCGGAACTCGTCAGAGAGCCGTGGCCTCCACCCTGGTGGCTTCGGCAGGGATAGCCGTGGGCGTTCGCCCGCTGGTGGCGGCGGCCAGGGGTTTGGCGTAGCAGCGGCTGAGTTCGTGGAAACGGTAGTGGCCGAACTTGGCGCAGGGTTCGTAGCCGCTGGAGACGTAGAGAGCGATGGCTTCCGGCTGTTTGGTGCCGGTCTCCAGGACCATGCGGGTGCGGCCCGCGGCACGCGCGTTGTCCTCCAGTGCGGCCAGTATCTGCCGGGCCAGGCCGTGGCCGCGGGCCTCCGGGGTCACATACATGCGTTTGATCTCCGCGTCACCGTCCGCGTACCCGTCGTCATTCTTCTCCTGGGTACGCCAGCCGCCGGTTGCGACCGGGGCGCCCTGATCGTTGTAGACGATCAGGTAAAGGCCCTCCGGCGGTTCGAACATGCCAGGGGCGAGAGGAGTGGCGTCGCCCTCGTGCCCGTACCGGTCGGCGTACTCGAACTGCACGCGATCGTTGAGCTTGACGGCGTCGGGGTGATCAAAAGAGACAGTCCGAACATCCATGCCGTAGATCGTACTTGCATTCATTGCGGTGAGCGGGAACGGTTTCCCAGCCGGCCCACACATCCGCCACCGCCCCTACGGCGGGTGGCTGTACGTGATGAATCGGACACCGGGCGCATACGGCGAGGCAGGTGACGCTCACGCCAGGGACGCCGGCGCTCCGGCGTGGGCACCGCAGATCTGGTCGTGCCAGGCGCGCGTCCCACCGTTGCGATCGGACCGCGACTGCTGCGGAGGGCAGGTGCACCATACGACGGTGGTGACGAGGCTCCGGCCCCCGAGACGGCGGTCCCGGCCAGTCCCGTTCGGTCCGCGGCGACACACGGGGGTGACGGTGCCCGGAAACGAAGTCGATCTCGTCGCGCTGCTGCGGGAGTTGCGCCAGGCCGGTGCCGAAGGCCGCCCGGACGCGGGGAGTACGGCCCGGTTCGGCAGACTGATCTGTGACCGGGTCGGCTGTGCCACTCTCTCGTCGGCGTACGAGCACCTGTACGCGCGGTGGCAGAGGCTGCCCGAACACACCCTGGCATCAGGGATGTTCGCGCGCCAACCTTCTGTTCCTCGTACCGATGCTGCGGAGCGGCGGGCCCTGCGTCGCCCCGCACCAGCAAGAAGAACTGGTCCTGGCCGCGGTCGCCCACGGTCCTCAGGACTCGCGGTGGCAGGCCGGGGTTCTCGTCGCCACCGGCGGTTCCGCGTTGGGCGGCCTCGTCAAGGCGGAGCCCGCGCTGAGGGAGAAGGCGCTGGCCAGGCTCGAAGAGGCACGTGGTCTGCTGCCGCCGGACGATCCGGCGCTCGTCGCGGTCGGTGCTTTCCACGCGCTGCTCAGGGCCCAGCTCTCCACGCTCGGCAGCGGCGCGGACGACCTCGACTCCGCAGCCGATGACCTCGCACAGCTTTGTGAATCACCACAGCTGACGGGAGATGAACGAGCGGCACTGTCCGGGCACCTCGCGGGGATCCGCGCACAGCAGGCCGCACGGCGTGAGGATGAGCCCGGGTTGAGGAAGGCCGCCCACCAACTGGACTCCGTGTTATGTCAGTTACCCAAGGATCACGGGGACCGCGCGTACTTCAGCGCCTACGTGGACACCATCCGCAACCATCTGGTGCTGCTGGAGACCCGGCGCGCCGGACGGCTGCCGGGCGCCGACGAGTCCGCGCGCCTCACCACGACACTCGCCGAGGTACGTCGAGCGGCGGCACAACTCCCGGAGGACGCACGCTCCCACCACCTGGGGCTCGCGGGCATGACGCGATTGGGCGCCGCGCTGCTGGGCCAGGACACGAAAGGCACCGCGGAAGGCACCGCGGAAGGACTGGACCTGCTCGAAGACGCATTGGACCTCGTCGACCTCGACGACGAACGCTGGCTGCGGTACGCGTCCACCGTCGGAACGGGCAGGGTCGCCCTGTCCGGACTCTCCGGCGTACCCCTGACTCACGGCACTCGTGCGCACCACCTCGACCAGGGGCATCTCCTGGCTGACGCACACCTGGCGGCTCGCCTCCGGGCCCGAGCACCCGCTCTGGGCCGGGATCGGGGCAACGCTCGCTGCCGCGTACCGTGCGCGCGGCAACTGGTCGCACGACACACGCGTGGCCGGCCGTAACCACGCGGAGGCGGCGCGTGGGTCTCGATGCGCTGGGCGGCACCACCTGGAGTGTGCTGCTCCAGTCCGGGACGCCGCATGCGGCCGATGTCGGCGGCCGGGCGGCCGAGCATGCTCTGGATGTGGCCCGGTGGTGTCTGGCCGACGGGGAGTACGAAGATGCCGCACGAGCGCTGGACGCCGGCCACGGGCTGCTGCTGCACGCTCCCACCGTCATGACCACCGTCCCGGAGATGTTGGTCTCTCTCGGGCATACGGCTCTGGCCGAGGAGTGGAGGGCCCCGGGCCCGGTGCCCCCCGATCCGGGCGCGACGACGATGTCTCTTGCGCCGGGTGGAGTCGAGTTCCCGGGCCCGTCCAGCAGGCTGCGGCGCCGTGTACTGGATGCGTTGGACGACTCGCCGTACCGGCAGTTGCTGTTGGAGACCCCTCGGCCCGACGCGATCGGGGCCGCGCTGCGTGCCATGGGGGCGACCGCTCTCGTCCATCTGGTTCCGGAGGGCGAAGGGGTGGGCGGCTGTGCACTCATTGTCTCCGCCGAAGGCTCGGTGCGGCCGGTCCCGCTGAATGGACTCACCGCGAACGCGGCCCCCGTGACGGAGTACCGGGCGGCCGGCGCCCCAGGCCGCGACATGGGACCAGTGCCCACCGACTCCGCGGAAGCCGACTCCGCCGCGAGCCGGACGCGCGCCGCGCTGGAGCGGCTGTGCGACTGGGCGGGAGAAACGGTGATGAGCCGCCTCCTCGTCGAATTGCCCCGAGGTCTCGGTCGGGTTCCCTGGATCGTCCTCGTGCCGGTGGGCGCGCTCGGCGCCGTGCCGTGGCAGGCGGCTCGTACGACGGGGCCGCGCGGCCCTCGCTACGCGTGCCAGGACGCGCGGATCTCCCCGACACCTTCCGCCAAGTTACTGTGCGAAGTGGCCTCGCGACGGGCTGCCCCTGCGTCGTACCGTCAGCCGTCCCTGGTCGTCGGGAACCCGACCGGCAACCTCATCTACGCGGGTGAGGAAGCGAAGGCGATCCACCGGGTGTGTGCCCTGGCCTGCCACCCGCACTGGTCACTCGGGGGTTCGGCGAAGTACAAGGGTGAGGAAGCCGAAGCTGTCGCGATAGCTGTGCAGCCATTGAGAGCGGTGGGTGGAGGCAGCGGCGAGAACTTCGGCGCTGTCGGGGTCCTCAGGGTGGTCCAGCGCCCACGTCGCCAGGGATCCGGTGTAGCACCACTCGAAGTCGTCGAGTTCCTGACGTGTGCTGATGTGCCCGAAGACAGGGGTCCAGCCGTGGGCGACAACGCGGTCCATGGTGGTCGCCAGGTCCTCGTACTCGCCCAGCATCTCGCGGGCTGCGGTGGTGGGCTCACGCTCCCAATAGGCATCGCCGACCAGGATACGGCCGCCTGGGACGAGGTGCCTGTGGGCAGCATCGAGGGTGGAAAGGAGACCGCCGAAGGCATGAGTGGCACCGACGCTGAGGACTGCGTCGAAGCGCCGGCGGGACGCGAACTCCGTGGCGTCCTGGTGGTGAAGTACGAGCCGTTGTCCGACTCCCAGATCGGCCGCCTCCTTCCGGGCCTTGGCCAGGGCCTGGGCTGAGTTGTCGACGCCCTCGGCGGTCACATCCGGATGAGTGGCCAGAGTCCGTAGGAGCCAAGCCGCCTCGCCGCAGCCGAGGTCGAGCACGCGTTCATCGCCCCGCTCCACGGTTCGATGGAGCAGTCGGCGCACCGACTCATCGTCAAGAGGGCTGTTGATGGGGTGATCAGCGTGTGACAGTCGAGAGATCATTTCGCGGTCCATCAGGCGCAGTCTGACAGCGTCGGACGCTTGTCGCATCTGCTTTACCCCGCCGATGAACGAGTACAAGACGACTGCAACACCTGAGCCATCAGGGCGGAGTCATGTCTCACCGTCAGATCGTGGATCTGAGATCGTGGATCTGAGATCGTGGATCTGAGATCGTGGATCTGAGATCGTGAAGTGGAGTCGGCACAGACCTGGGCTCTGACCAGCGCTGGCCCTGATGCCGGCGTGGTGTCCCAGAGTGCCGCCGTGCGGATCTCTAACCGACCTGGGCGCGTCGGCAGGTTCCGGTGCATACGCGGCCGAGTTGGTCGTCCAGCGCGGCGAGGATCGCCGGATTCGGTGTGCCGTCGGGGTCGATGTGCGTGTGCAGGGCGAGTCCTTCAGCGAACGCGACGATTTGCAGGGCCTGGTCAGCCGCGTCGATCCCCTGCGTGACATCGCCGCATGCCGTGCCGTTTGTGATGGCTTGGGTGACGCGTGAGCGGATGCCCACGAGGGTTTCTCTCTGGACGCTGGCAAGGCGGGCGTTGTGCGCGGCCTGGTCTGCAAAGGCGCGACGGACCAGGAATTCGGCGCGGCGGGCGTCGTCGACCGGTCCGCCGGCACGCCGATGGCACCGGACCTGAAGTTCCGCACCGGGAGCGTCACCAAAATCTTCACCGCAACGGTCGTCCTGCAACTCGTCGCCGAGCACCGGTTGCGACTCGACCACACCGTGCAGAGCCTGCTGCCCGACCAGGTCCGTACCGACAATGCACTGTCCGGTGCGCCCATCACTATCCGCCAGCCGCTCAACCACACGAGCGGGCTGTACGACTACGTTGACGGACTGCTTCCCCACTTCCGCAGGCTTGACCAATACCGGCCTCGCGACCAGCTGATCAGCATCGGTCTTGCCCAACCCCGGTACTTCCCGGCTCCCGGCACCCGATTCCGGTACTCCAACACCAACTACCTGCTGCTCGACCTGATCGTCGAACGGATCACCGACCGCGACCTGCGCACCAACCTTGAACGCCGAGTCTTCGCTCCCCTCGGGCTGCGCGACACTTCGTACCCGCTGGCACAGACCGCCATCGACGGAGCCCATGTACACGGCTACGCCGACGTTTCGCTCCTGCTGCCGAACGCGCCGGACCCAACCCGCTTCGACGTCACCGCGTTCAGCCCTCCGAGGCTGGTGCATCGGGCGCCCTCGTCACGACCGCGGCCGACATCGCACGCTTCTCCCGGGCCCTGCTGCAAGGACGTCTCCTGCCCCCAGTCCTGCTTCACCGGATGCTCACCGACACGGTCCCCCCAACCGGCAGCGCCTCGCCCGCTGTCGGCTACGGCCTGGGTGTCTACGTCTGCACCACCGGCTGCGGCCGTGCGTACGGCCACGGCGGCAGTGCACTCCGATACCTGACCTTCGCCCTCAACAGCCGCGACGGGCACGACCAACTCGTCGCCCACACCAACTGGAACTCGTTCGCTGACACCGGGATCGACGAGGACTTCTGGGCTGCCTTCCAGCGGGGTTACTGCGGAAGGCCTGAGTAGATCAGGCTGCCTTCGGTGCCAGGTAGTGCGGACTGACGTCGCGCGGGCCTGCAACGTGATCCTCGCAGCAGGTGAGCCGTCGTGTCATCAGCGTGATCGCCGCCCACGTGATCAGGGACTCGCTCATCTCGGGCAGGCTACTCGGGGTCGCGACAAGCGCCACCGAGCGCGCATACTCAATTGCAGGGCGGCGCGCGTGCATCATCCAGGCGAGCGACCTCTCGACGCCCCAGCGGCGGGGCAGCACGACGCAGCCGGAGGCGTGAAGCGCCCTTGGAAACTCCTCCGGCGGCACCGGCAGTCTGCCCACGTACGTTCCCGACGGGGACACTGCTGTCGCTGTCATGTCACGTTGAGACAGGCAATTCTCGCAGACTCCTGTTGCGCAGCGACGTAGTCCACTGCAACTTGCCGACAGGGCCGGCCAGCGACAGCTCGGGAAATCGGCGCACCAGACCGGTTACGGCGATCTCGTTCTCCAGGCGTGCGAGGGAAGCACCTGGGCAGTAATGGGGGCCGTGGCCGAAGGCAAGGTGCCCACGAGTGTCGCGCCCGGGGTCGAAGGTCTCGGGCGTGACGAACTGGCCGGGATCGCGATTGGCCGAGGCCCAGGCCAGCCAGACGCGTTCCCCCTCGCAGATGGACGCTTCGCCGATCCGCATGTCCTGGGTGGCGAACCGCCGGACGGCCAGCATCGCCGGGGAGTTCCAGCGCAGCGCCTCTTCCGTGACCTGATCCATGGCCAGCTTCCCACTGCGCACAGCAGCGTGGTGAGCTGGGTGGGAGAGGAGGGCCAGCACGGTAGTGGAGATCAGGCCGGCGGAGTTGTGGTAGCCGCCGAAGAGGAGAAGGAAGGCCATGGCCACCAGCTCTGCCTTGCTCAGGCGGGGGCTGTCCTGGCGAGTGTGTTGGTTGATGAGGGCGGACAGCAGGTCGTCACCGGGAGCATCGCGTTTGCGGTCGATGAGCTCCGTGAGGAAATGGTGCATCTCCCTCATGGCCTTGCGCGACTGCACAGCGGCGTCGGGCGCCGGGCTGAGCAGTGTGTCCGTCCAGTTCCGGAAATCTGGCCGGTCGTTCTCCGGGATGCCGAGCAGGTCGCTGATCACCGTGAGCGACAGGGGCATGGCCAGGTGGGCCACGATGTCCGCGTGACCGCCGCGTGCGGCTATTTGGTCAAGCAGTTGATCAGTGACTGTCTGAATGGACTGTCTGAGTTGCTCGGTTCGTTGTTTTGTGAACGCGCTGTTGACCAGACGGCGGAGCCGGGTGTGGGCCGGGGGGTCGGTGTTGAGCAGATGCGCGTCCAACTCGGGCGGCATCGAGTCACCGTGGCGGCCGACGGTCCGCGCGGGGTCCTTGTTGACCGAGAGCCGCGGGTCCGCTGCTGAAGCGCGTACGTCGTGGTAGCTGGTTACCAGCCAAACCGGTGCTCCGTCCGGGGCAAGAGCCCGCAGGCATGCCGTTGTGCGTAGGGCAGCGTACGAGGCGTGGGGATCAGCCTGGAAGGACTCGTCGAGGATCACGGGGGGCCGGATGCTGGGCATAGGTGTGATTGATTCCTTGATGTGAAGGGCCTGTTCAGACTTGCCCTTTGGGCGGCGGACCGGCATGAGGATGCCGATGCCCGCACCGATGTAAGGGTGGGTAGGCCGTCGGCCGCCGCCTTGTACAGGGCGGGTAGGGCGTGGATACGGACGGCGGTGATGTCCGGGGTGGAGCCCGGCTCGATGTCGGAGACCCGTAGCGGCGTGCCGTCCGCAGCCGGCAGGAACTGGATGTTGCCGGCCGAACGCCTTGTGCTTCTGACTGAACCACAGGTCGTTTCCGTTCTCGCGGATGCCTGCAAGGGACACCTCAACCTCGAAAGGGACCACCGGCTGCGGCGCGGGAGCCAGGGTGGCAGACCCCCGGGCTTCGACCGCGAGGCGTACAAGCAACGCAACGCCGTCGAGCGACGCATCAAGCGCCTGTAGCAGTGGCGCGGCATCGCCACCCGCTACGAGAAGACCGCCAGGATCTACCTGGCCGGACTCCACATCACAGGCATCTTCTTATGGTCGGCCCGGTGATCCAACGTAAGACCCTGGCGGCGGTCAGCTCCCGATTCCGCCGTTGCTGCTGAGTAGTTGCCCGTTGATCCATCCGCCCCGCTCGGAGCAGAGGAATCCGACCAGGTTCGCGCAGTCGCGCGGGACGCCCAGGCGCCCCAGCGGTGTGGCCTCGGTCAGCTGCTCCTTGAGCGCGGTGGGCATCCAGCCGTTGTCCACCGGCCCCGGGTTGATCACGTTCGCGGTCACCCCGAGCCCGGCGAACTCCCGGGCGGTAGCCAGGACGATCCGGTCGAGGGCGCCCTTGCTGGCCCCGTAGGGCAGATTGTGCGCCGTGTGGTCGCTGGTGAGGGCGACGATCCGGCCGCGCCCGGGCGGCCCCGCGAACCGGGACCCGTACTCCTTGATCAGCAGCCAGCTCGCGCGGGTATTCACGGCGAAGTGGCGGTCGAAGCTCTCGACGCTCGTGTCGAGGATCGAGGAATCCACGGACTCGGCATGGCACATCACGAGGGCGTCGACGGGGCGTCCGCCGAAACGTCCGGTGACCGCCTCGAAGAGCTGGGCGGGGGTGTCCGGGGCGGCGAGATCGGCCTCGAATCCGGCGGCCTCGGCGCCCAGGCCGGCGAGTTCGGCGCTCAGCCGGTCCGCCGCGCCCGGGGTCGCGCCCCAGTCCATCCGGGAGTCGTAGGAGGTCAGATAGCTGAAGGCCACGTCCCAGCCGCCGCCCGCGAGTTCGAGGGCGACGGCGTACGCGATGCCCTCGGGGCGACCGGCTCCGGTAACGAGCGCGAGGGGGCGGGCGGGCGGAGTGTTGTGCTGCGGTGAGTTCGTCATCGCACGGCATCCTCGTGCCTCCCGGCGTCCGCCGCATCCGAGTTATGCAGTTGTACGTTCCCCCAGGATCTCCCAGACCGTGGACGGTGCGATCGGATGGCCAAGCCGGTCCAGTTCGCCCTGAATTCTTCGGTGTCCCCACCGGGGATTCTCTCGTCGGCCAGGCGCAGCACCAGCTTCCTGAGCGCGGCCACAGTCGGGGGTCGGCCGGTGCGGCTGCGGCGGGCGGAGTAGTCCCACTTCTTGGCGATCAGCTTGCGGTGCCAGGCCGGCACGGTGCCGGGCGAGAGAGACGTCGCCCAGCGGCTGATCATTCGGACAGGGTCCCCAGCCACCACCGACAACCATGGACACCGCTGATCACCTGCAGCGATGACTCTACGAGCCCCACAGGCCAGGCGGTTATCCTCTCAACCTGGTGATCCACGGCCAACTCTGGAGGGGCGGTGACAGTGAGAGTCACCGGTCAACGGGGCTGGCGAGAATCAGGGGGAGCTTCGCACGTATGCCGATCCCCCTGCTCCCCGAACAGCCCGTCGATGGCGGCGCGCCCCTTGCTTCCGGCTTCCGGTACGAAGTGAACAGAACAACCCGAGGGTGATCGCGGTAGGGGAGCGTGGCAGCACCTGGGAGTCGTCCCTCGGGACCACCGCCCACTGACAGGGCTTCGGTGCCTCAGCGCGCGGCGCGGGTGGCGACCATGTGCGCCGCGCGCTCGGCGATGCCCAGTACGGCCGCGTTGGTGTTGGCCGAGACAATCGAGGGCATCACGGAGGCGTCGGCGATGCTCAGGCCGTCGATACCGTGGACGCGCAGGGCCGTGTCGACCACAGCCTCGTCGTCCGTGCCGATGCGGCAGGTGCCCACCGGGTGGAAGTAGGTGCCGACGGTGTGGCGGATGTACGCACCGCACTCTTCGTCGGTGACAACCTCCTGGCCAGGGATGATCTCGTCGTCACGCCAGGCTGACAAGGCGTCGGCCCGCGCGATGCGCCGTGCTATGCGCAAGGCGGCGACCATACGGGCCAAGTCTTCGCTTTCGGTCAAATAAGCAGGGTCGATAAGAGGGTAGGAGGTGGGGTCCGCGCTGCGCAGGCGCACGCTGCCCCGGCTGGTGGGGGTCGCAAGGCCGAAGAGGATCGAGAAGCCCTCTTGGGCACCTGCCCATCGTGGTTTCAGCGCCACGGGCGTGAAGCTCATCAGGATGTCGGGGTCCCTGTCCCGGCCGGTGCGTGCGAGGAGCATCGCCTGCCGCGAGGGGCCAGGAACCGGGGACTTCTTCACCCCGTAGGAGGTCCAGGCCAGAGGATGGTCGTGCAGGTTGGCGCCAACACCGGGGAGATCGGCACGAACCGGGATCCCTAGCTGTCGCAGATGGTCGGCGGGGCCTATGCCGGAGAGCATGAGAATCTGCGGAGATCCGATGGCTCCCGCGCTCAACACGACTTCCCGCTCGGCGTGGACGGTGCGTGGCTCGCCGTTCAGAACGTACTCGGCACCTCTGCATCGGCCGTTGTCCATGAGGAGGCGCTGCACCTGTGCGTCGGTGACGACGGTGAGATTGGGCCGTGAGAGCACCGGAAACAGATACGCGTCCGCAGCGCTCTGCCTGCGGCCTCGGGCGACATTCCTTTCGGACCAGAACACCCCTTCGGCCTGGGGGGCGTTACCGTCCTCACAGCGCGGGAAGCCCGCGTCGACTGCCGCGTCATGGAGGTCCTGCGCGAGAGGAGTGGCGGCGGGCGGCTCCTCGATGGTCATGGAACCCGCTTGTCCCCGGAAGCGCGGATCCCTGCCTCTCGCCCGCTCGCTGCGCATGAGGAACGGCAGCATTTCCTGGTAGTTCCAGCCAACGGCGCCCTGTTTCTCCCAGGCGTCGTAGCTTGATGCGTGGCCGCGCAGGTGAGTCATGCCGTTGATACTGCTGGAACCGCCCAGTACCCGCCCTCTGGGCCAGGTATGGACAGTGTTTTCGGTACCTGACTGAGGTGTTGTCGTGTAGTTCCAGTCCACGGACGATCCCCAGAGACCGACTGCTGCCTCAGGGTTCGCATCCGACATGATCGCAGGGCCCCCTCTGGCTCCCGCCTCCAGAAGGGCCACACGGGCTTCAGGGTTTTCCGACAGCCGGGCGGCCAGCACTGCGCCGGCCGTTCCGCCGCCGACGATGACGTAATCGTAGATTTGCTCCATAGCCGTCCTCATTCATCTGGAATTTCCTCACGGACTGCCCGGCGGTTTCAGTGACCGATGGGCGATGGAAAAAGGAGACTACCCGCATGAACCGGGTGCCTACCTCCGAGTTCGGGAAGTGGCACGCGAGGGTTCGTTGTCGCAGCCATCATCGCCGGTTGACTGTGCCGAGACCGCCCCGGCCACAATGCAGTTGGTGGGTTGTTGACACAACGAGCTGACCTGGCGGGCTTGAGGGCTTGCAGGAGTTGGCTGACGGTCTGGGGCTGTGGCGTTCGGGGCCGGAGTGTCCGGGATGACCGCGGCCTATGGTCTGTCACATCGCTTCCACGTGACCGTCTTCGAAGCCGGAAACTACTGGGCGGGAACGCGGACACACGCAATGTCCCCGCAAGGGACGGTCAGAGTGTCCCCGTCGATCTGGGCTTCATGACATATCACCCGACGGCGTTCCCGAACCTCTCCCGGATGTTCGACGGGCCCGGTGTTGAGGGTGTTCCCACGGCGCCGAGCCTCGACGTGTCCTGGGCGACGGCGGTGAGGGTGCCAAGTACTGTCTCCAGGTCCTCACCGAGATCCGTAACCGGGGTGTCGAGGATGTGTGCCTGGTCGTCCGCGATGGACTGAAGGGGTTGCCGGACGTCATCGCGGCGGTATGGCCACAGGCGGTCACGCAAACGTGTGCCGTTCACCTGATGCGGGCCTCGTTCCGTTACGCGGCCCGCCAGGACTGGGACAAAGCCGCCAAGGCGCTCAAGCCGATCTGCACCGCACCGACCGCGAGGGCCGCCGAGGACCGCTTCCTGGATTTCCAGAAGGAGTGGGGGCGCCAAATATCCCGCGATCGTGCGGCTTTGGGAGAATTCTTGGGCCGAGTTCGTACACTTCCTTCGGTTCGACACCGAGATCCGCCCCATCGTCTGCACCACGAATGCGATCGAATCGGTCAACGCGCCGATCCGCAAAGCCGTCAGGGCCCGCGAACACTTCCCGAACGAAGCCGCCGCACTGAAGTGCGTCTACATGGCCATCATGAGCCTGGACCTCACCGGCCAGGGCCGCGAACGCTGGGCGAAGCGATGGAAGCCCGCACTTCAGGCATTCGACATCGCCTTCGACAGGAGACTCTCCATCGGCCGTCGGTAACTCCACCGCACGGTTACACCGATGGCTGGACAGACCCAGGTCACAGCGCAACTCCTCGGCCACCGGGCCCAGTCAGCTCCGGCGCGACGACGTCCCCGCCCCGTAAGGCATGGCTCGTCAGGGCCCGAAAACGGGCTTCAATCGGTCCTCGAAATGACGGATACGGGCAACGCCCCGCCTGTTCCCCGCTCGGCGAAATATGCCAACCTATTCAATGCCGAAGCTCCGACCACTCTTTTCCGATCGTCACCGGCAGAGGGGAACGCCCGTTTGTGTGCGGCGATACGGGCCGCCGCTCGGCCCCAGAGGCGCATAAGACACTCTTGTGCCGCGCCGGGACGTGTCCTAAGGTTTTTTACCGATGCCTTCACTGATCCCTTTACCGAGTTGCCCGGAAAATAGGGAAGTGATTCTTTTGGCTGGTGTGGTGCATTCTGCGGCCAAGCTCCGAGTCCACGAAGGGGATCGCGAAGAAATGACCGAAATGATAGGCAGGTCGCTATCTCCGGTCGAGGTGCTCCGCTCGACACCGGAGGAGGACAAGGTTGCTGACTTCAGGTCGAAGATGCGGGCCGCAGGGCAGGAGTGGACCGGTAACGAGCCGGACGAGCTGGTTGAGCTGCTGACCAAGGCGGCGGCAGGTGATCCGAGGCTGGCCGCCATCGCGCGCTCCGGGGGCCGCCTGCTGCAGGACTTCCTCGACGGATACCAGCAAAAGACCACTGCGGATGTTTCGCGTGACCTGGCAGGCGACCTCGCCGACGGTCATCCGCTGCCCGCGGACGTGCTCGAAGGGCTTACACCTCGATACCTGATCGCCGTGGTGAGGCTTGCGGAGCCCAGCCGCGAAGTGGAAGCGTTACGCACGGTGGCGGGGGAGGGCACGCTGCTGACGCACCGGGACGGCAACGTCGTTCTCTTCATCCCGGCAGGCGGTCTGAGCAGCGGCGAACACTCGGTGACGAGGCTGACCCAGTGTCTTGGCGGCAGGGGCTGGCTCGCGACTGCGGAACGGGACAGAGCACGCCTCGTCGATGGGTTCAACGAGGCTTCCTACGTGCTGAGGCTGGTGGTGGCGGGACTGCGCCCGAGCGGTGCCTACACGATCTCGGACGTGTTGGTCGAGTATGCGGTCACGCTGCACGAGAAGGTGCGGACCAACCTGGCCGCGGTGATCAGGCCGCTTCGGGCGCACAAGGTCCTGTGGGAGACGCTGACTGCCTTCGTCGACTCTGACTACAGCAGGAACAAGGCGGCCCGCAGCCTGTTCATCCACCGCAGCACGCTGGACTACCGCCTGAGGCGGATCGGAGAGGTCACCGGCTGCGACCCGACCAGTGGCAGGGGCGCGCAGATGCTGACGGCGGCGCTGATCGCCGAGGCCCTGCATGGATGACCAGGTGTGCGCTGATCTGTGTGCGCTGATCGCCGTGCAGGACGGCGCGTAGCCGGCCGCGCGTCGCTGCTTCCACAGCGGACCCGCAGAGGTCGGACGACGCTCACGACTTGTGCGTGATCGTGTGCGTGCAGATGTAGTGGACAGGACCCGGCGGCGTTCCGTTACCGGATCGCACACTCACGCACCGTGGACAGGTCCGGTCTATGCGGCGGCGTGAAGTGTGGTGGTCCGTGTCGCGGAGTGGCGACGTTCGTATTCGGCTGGGCTGAGTTGACCGTTCGCCGAGTGGCGGCGCCGGGTGTCGTAGAACCCCTCGATACAGGCGAATAGGGCCTTTTCGGCGTGGTGGCGGGTGGGGACAGCGGTTCGGTCGATGAGTTCCGTCTCCATGGAGGCGAAGAAACTTCCGGTGCTGCGGGAGTGAGTTCCTGCCCCTTCCTCCGGAACCTTCCGTCCCAGGATCAGGGAGCCGTCAACCTCGGGCCTGGGCTGTGACCGCAGTCCAACGAGACGGACAGGTTCGCTGCCTGGTGGTGCGGCCTGGGTGACGCCATCCACCTGGCGAGCCGGCCGCTGTGCCGGAGAAGAGGCGTCCGCGAAGCGGGTGCGACTGGTGGCTGATTTTGATGAGTTCTCGGACGGTTCTCCGCGAACTGCGGAAAATCGGAGCTGAGTCACGATGAACCCTGCGCGGGCGCCTAGCATTCGTTCTCCCGAGCGGAGAAACGTGATGGCTGAATGGACTGGTTCGATTGAGTGGATCTAACAGATGGGTTGTGCTCATCGGCTCGTTCGCGGCCTACATGTTCGACGCGCTGGAAATCTTGCTGCTGTCGTACACGTTGCCTGTGATCCGCGCCGATCTGGGACTCACGACGACACAGGGCGGCCTGCTCGCCACGGCGACATTGCTCGGGATCGGGCTGAGCAGCGTAACTGTCGGCTGGCTCGCGGACAACTACGGCCGCAAACGGGCGTTGATGGTTTCGCTCGCGGTGTTCGGCGTGTTCACCGCGGCGATCTTGGTGGTTGATAGCTTCACGATGTTCCTGGTGCTGCGTTTCCTGGCGGGTCTGGGACTCGGAGGGGTCTGGGGAGCGGTGTCGACCTACGTGGTCGAGACGTGGCCGGCCGCGCAACGGGGTCGTGCGGTTGCGTTCGTGCTCAGCTCGTTCCCGATCGGCGGGGTGGTTGCCGCGGTGCTGTCGAGTGCGTTGCTGCCGGACTGGCGCCTGTTGTTTTTCATCGGCGGGGTGGGCGTGGTGATCCCGCTGGTCGTCGTCGGAGTGTTCTTCCGTGAGTCGGCCGAGTGGATTGAGCAGAAGACCACGCCGGTGAAGGTGACGGAGATCTTCGCTCCGGAACTGCGCAAGAACACTCTGCTCGGTGCGACCGTGGCCACGCTCGCGATGTTCGGGGCGTGGGGCGCGTCCACATGGCTGCCGACATACCTGCAGACCGACAAGGGCATCCCGGCCGCGACGGTCGCGGTGTTCATGATGGTGCTCAATCTCGGGATGTTCATCGGCTACAACGTCTTCGGGCTGATCACCGACCGGATCGGCCGCAAGAACGCACTGGTGCTGTCACTGGCCGGTGTGGCGCTGACCTTGCCGCTGTACGTGGTCGCCGCTGACCGCGCGACGTTGCTGTGGCTGGGTCCGATGTTCGCCTTCTTCGCCGCTTACGCGGGCGTGTTCGGTGTGTACATGGGTGAGTTGTTCCCGACCAGGGTGCGGACGACCGGTGCCGGATTCTGCTACAACTTCGGGCGTGGCGTCTCCGCGTTCGCTCCGCTCACGCTGGGTGTGTTGGCTGTCAACGCGGGGTTCGGGGCCGGTCTGCTGGTGTGCGCGGGCTTCATGGCTTGCGCGGCGATCGCCATGACCTTCCTGCCTGACCTGCGCGGCGCGACCCAGCTGCGAGCCTCAGCGGCCCGCAGCTGACAGCCGGCCGTGAGCCCAGCCGGAGGCCGGTGGCGAAACTGGCGCTCGTCGATCTGCCGAACGCCGGCGTCGCGTACGTACAAGCAGTACTGGTGCCTCGTCAGTCAGTTGTTCAACCGGCTTCTTCTCCACTGTGCCGTCCGGTGTGCCGTCCGGGTGGGGGTCGCCCTGCGCGGAACAGATGAGCCGCCACTTCTTGTGGCGGCTCAAGCATCTCACTGCCGGTCCGCCGGATGGTTGTCAGCGGTCCGCCACAGGTAGCTGCGCATCGAGAGCGACGCGGCGCGCATGGCCGCGCGGATGTCGTCGAGGTCTTCGCCGGCGAGCTCGCCACGCGCAGCGGTGAGCGTGGGCAGCATCAGCCTGGCCGCCTCCAGGAGGCACAGCATCGCGTCCAGTTGTGCGCTGGCCGGCAGTCTGCTCAGGTCCTCGTACAGGGTCTGAATCAGGGCATCCGGTTCTGTCGGCGCTGCGGTCTCGGTATCGCGCGCGAAGTTCGTTACGGCCGTTCCTCGAAATTGCTCCGCTGTGGACACAAGGCTGAGTCTCCTACCCGGGGTTGGATGCGCGGGAACTGATGATCTTCATGTCGTGGCTCGTCGGCCAACGCCATTCCTCGGCACACGTCACGAACAAGGCCAGAATTCCTCAAAATTTGGAGGGAATTCCGAGGCGGACGGAAGTTGACGGGTTGCGACGGCGCAACAGTGACAAAGAGTGAGGGAGCCACCTAGGATCTTATTCCAGTACTTCTCGCTCTGTATTTCTCCGGTTACGGTCCTGGCCTGGCCGGCTGTACGGAATGGATGGGTGCCATGGATAATGATCAGCACGGCTACGAGGTGTCCCGGCCGGTCGGCGACTTGGTTCTCAGCTCGGTCCAGGGCAGGATTCTGGAGGGTGTTGCAGCCGGCTTATCCAGCGGGCGACTTTCGAGAGAGTTGCACCTCAGTTCGAAGACCATTGACTATCACGTCCGCGTCATGTCCGACAAGCTGCAGGCGCCGAATCGTGTCTCGTTGGTTTCGAGGGCGTTCGTCCTCCAGATTCTGCGAACAGATTCGTGGCCCCCGCGCATTGCGTGTGAAACTTTGGATTAACGCTCGATGGTTCGCGAGATCGTCATCCGTACGTTCATGCGTGAACTGCATTCTGTGTCATGTTCCCGGACGTTTACTTTATGCCGCTCCTTCTCGTCAGGCCGGAAGTCAGGCGCTGACCGGCCACGAGTGCGCGGGCGACGCCGTACCTGTGACGAGCCGGTCTCCGCGGTCGTCGGCGAGGTCGGACCGGGTGCGGACGGTCACGCCTCGACGTCCACACCCATCTCCTCGGCGATGCGTACGGCCTCGGCCAGGAGGGTCTCCACGATCTGTGACTCGGGGACCGTGCGGATCACCTTGCCCTTGACGAAGATCTGGCCCTTGCCGTTGCCGGCGGCGACACCGATGTCGGCCTCGCGCGCCTCGCCGGGCCCGTTGACGACACAGCCCATCACCGCCACCCGCAACGGCACCGGGAACCCCTCAAGTGCCGCGGTGACCCGCTCGGCGAGGGTGTGCACATCGACCTGGGCCCGGCCGCAGGACGGGCACGACACGATGTCCAGTCCCCGTGGCCGCAACCCAAGCGACTCCAGGATCTGCGCGCCGACCTTGACCTCCTCGACCGGTGGTGCGGAGAGCGAGACGCGGATGGTGTCGCCGATGCCCTCCGCGAGCAGCGCGCCGAACGCGACCGCGGACTTGATGGTGCCCTGGAACCGGGGGCCTGCCTCGGTCACGCCGAGGTGCAGCGGGTAGTCGCACCGGCCGGCGAGCTTGCGGTACGACTCGATCATCACCACCGGGTCGTGATGTTTGACCGAGATCTTCAGGTCGGTGTAGCCGTGCTCCTCGAACAACGAACACTCCCACAACGCCGACTCCACCAGCGCCTCCGGGGTGACCCCGCCGTGCTTGTCCAGCAACCGCTTGTCCAGCGACCCGGCGTTCACACCGATCCGGATCGACACGCCCGCGTCCTTGGCGGCGCGGGCGATCGCGCCGACCTGGTTGTCGAACTGGCGGATGTTGCCGGGGTTGACCCGCACCGCGGCGCAGCCGGCGTCGATCGCGGCGAACACGTACTTGGGCTGGAAGTGGATGTCGGCGATCACCGGGATCCCCGACTTGCGTGCGATCGTCGGCAGCGCGGCCGCGTCGTCCGCCGACGGCACAGCGACTCGCACGATTTCGCAGCCGGCCGCGGTGAGTTCGGCGATCTGCTGCAAAGTGGCGTCGATGTCCGCGGTGGGCGTGGTGGTCATCGACTGCACCGACACCGGCGCGTCGCCGCCGACCGGCACCGTACCCACCATGATCCGGCGGGAGGTCCGCCGCGTGGCCACCGCGAGCGTGGCCTCCTCCTTTCGTGGCGAGGGCATTCCCAGAGCGACGGTCGTCATCGTTCCTCCCCTGTGTGAACCGGCCAAGTGTCGGGGGCCTCGATGCCTGCCGGTGCGGTGTCGAGGCCGGTCAGCTGTTCCGCCACGGCTCTGGTGATGTTCTGCGCGGTCAGCCCGCAGGCGGCGAGCACCTCGGCCCTGGACCCGTGGCTGAGGAACCGCCTCGGGATGCCGAACTCGCGCAGCGGGGTGTGCACATCGGCGTCCCGCAGCGTCTGCGCGATCGCGGAACCGACGCCGCCTGCGCGGCTGTTGTCCTCGACCGTGATCGCGAGCCGGTGGCGGCGGGCCAGGTCTGCCAGCGCGGTGTTGACCGGGGTGACCCATTTCGGGTCCACCACCGTCACCCCGATGCCCTGGGCCCGCACACCGTCGGCGACGGTGAGCGCGACCCCGGCCAGTGCGCCTACCGCGATGATCAGCACGTCCAGCCGGCCGGAGCGGCGCAGCACGTCAATCCCGTTGAACGTGGCGATGGCGGGCAGGTCCTCACCGGCGGGGCCTTTGGGGAACCGCAGCAGTGTCGGACCTTCGCACCACGCCACCGCCTCGGCCAGCAGTTCGGCCAGCCGGGTGCCGTCCCGCGGCGCCGCGATCCGCAGCCCCGGCACCACCTGCAGCACCGACAGGTCCCACATGCCGTTGTGGCTCGGCCCGTCGTCCCCGGTCACCCCGGACCGGTCGAGGACGAACGTCACCGGGCGGCGGTGCAGCGCGACGTCCATGAGCAGTTGGTCGAGCGCGCGGTTGACGAACGTGGAGTAGATGGCCACCACCGGGTGCACGCCGCCCATGGACAAGCCGGCGGCCATCGTCACCGCGTGCTGCTCGGCGATGCCGACGTCGATCACCCGGTGCGGAAACCTGCGCTGGAGCGGCAGGAGCCCGGTCGGCTCGGTCATCGCGGCCGTGATCGCCACCAGGTCGTCGCGCTGCTCGGCCAGTTCGGCCAGCTTCTCGCCGAACACCGACGTGAACGACGGGGGCGACGCCTTCAGCGCCTGCCCGGTATGCGGGTCCATCGGTTTGACGGCGTGGCCGAGGTCGAGGTCGTTGGTCTCGGTGTGCCGGTATCCCTTGCCCTTGGCGGTGATCACATGCACCACCACCGGCCCGCCCAATGCGACCGCGTGGCGCAGGGAGTCCTGGACGGCGGAGAGGTCGTGACCGTCGACGGGGCCGAGGTAGCCGAGCCCGAGTTGTTCGAACACGCCCGGCCCGCGCCCGGCACGCAGGTCGGCCAGGTGCTCGGCCAGCCCGCCGACGGTGGGCGCGTAGGAGCGTTGGTTGTCGTTGAGTACGATGACGAGCGGCCGCTCCCGCCCGCCCGCGATGTTGTTGAGCGCCTCCCAGGCCATGCCGCCGGTCATCGCGCCGTCGCCGATGATCGCGACGGTCGCCCGGTCGCGTCGGCCGAGGTGGGCATCCGCCCTGGCCAGCCCGTCCGCATAGGACAGCGCGGTGGACGCGTGCGAGTTCTCCACCAGGTCGTGCTCGGACTCCTCCCGGCTCGGGTAGCCGGAGATCCCGCCCGACTTGCGCAGCCGGTCGAACCCGGCCTGGCGGCCGGTGAGGATCTTGTGCACATAGGACTGGTGCCCGGTGTCCCACAGCAACCGGTCCCGCGGCGACTCGAACACCGTGTGCAACGCGATGGTCAGCTCCACCACACCCAGGTTGGGCCCGAGGTGTCCCCCGGTCGCGGAGACCCGCTCGACCAGGAACGCGCGGATCTCCCCGGCGAGATCGCGGAGCTCCCCGGCGGTCAGCTCACGCAGTCGCGCCGGGTCGTGCACGGTTTCCAGCAGCGCCATGTCGAACAGTGCTCCTCACCGGGCGTGGTGGGCGGCCGCGGCCGCCCTCTCGGTCAGTTCGGGCCGACGGCCAGGCGCGATGCCGGTTCGGCCGACGGCCTCGTGTGCCGGCTGACACCTGGAAGGACCCTTATGCCATGTGGTGGCCGCGGCCGGCCGGACAGGTCGGAACGACGGACGACGCGGCTCACCGCCGACGCGCTCTTGCCAACAGAGTCCTTGCCGGCGCCATCATCGACAGGGGTCGCCCGGTCTCGATCGGTCACGGGACGTCCGCCACTCCGGTCAGCCGCGTGGGCGGGGAGAACACGATGTCCTCGGTCGCCACCCGTTCTACGGACGTGTCCGCGTAACCCAGTTCGGCGAGCCGGTCGAGCAGCTGGTCGACGAGGATCTCCGGCGCGCTCGCGCCGGCGCTCACGCCGACCGTGCTCACGCCGGCCAGCCACGTGGCGTCGAAGTGGGTGACGTCCGGCACCAGTTCGGCCCTGCCGCCGAGCCTGCGCGCCACCTCGACCATCCGGATCGAGTTGCTGGAGTTGGTCGAACCGACCACCAGCACCAGGTCGCACCGGTCCACGATGGCCCTGATGCCGTCCTGGCGGTTCTGGCTGGCGTAACAGATGTCGTCGGTGGCGGGCCCGCGCAGGTCGGTGAACCTGCGCTGGAGCACGGCGATGATGTCCCTGGTCTCATCCACCGAGAGCGTGGTCTGGGTGAGGTAGGCGACCGGTGCGTCGTGGGGAAGGTCCAGTGCCTCGGCGTCGGCGACCGTCTCGACGATGACCGTCTGGTCGGGAGCGTGCCCGTAGGTGCCCTCGACCTCCTCGTGGTCCGCGTGCCCGACCAGCAGCAACGTCCGCCCGTCGCGGGCGAACCGGCGGGCCTCCTGATGCACCTTGGCCACCAGGGGGCAGGTCGCGTCGAGCACGTCCAGCCCGCGTGCGTCCGCGTTCTGCCGCACCTGCGGGGAGACGCCGTGCGCGGAGAAGACACACACCGCGCCCTCCGGCACCTCCTGCTCGGAGTCGACGAACCGGACACCCCGGCGCTGGAACTCGCGCACCACGTGGTGGTTGTGCACGATCTCCTTACGGACGTAGATCGGCGCGCCGTGCTGTTCCAGCGCGAGGTCGATGATGGATATCGCCCGGCGTACACCGGCACACAAACTCCGCGGCTCGGCCAGCAGGACCTGCTTACCGCCACTCATTCCCACTCCGTTCCGTGCCAAGACGTCCGCGTAGGAACGCCTGGCTCGCGTTGCCGGACAGTGGATCCACGCCGGTCGGTAGAGACCGAGTCCTTCTCAGAGGAAGTCTTGTCTGCCGTTGGGTGCCGGCTTAATAGCCGGACTCGAATACGGCCTTGGTGCCGCCCAGCAGCCATCATCCCGCAGGGTAGTCCAATCCATGCCTTACGCCGTCTTCTTTGGGGTTTTTCCTAAAGTCGAAGAGGCTCACGCCGCGTCGTTGACACGACCAGGGGTGTCCTCCAGGATGGAATCCAATAGCTGCCACTCAATTTCAGGGCGACTCAAGATTCCGGATCATGAGGGCGACTCTGCATTTCGAACGAGGCGCTGCTATGGCCGCAATATCGGATCAAGGCCGGTATTAACCATCCAGCCTGGCCCACTCGTGGCGCAAACCACTTCCTTGTCGAACCGCGTATCCTCGCCAAAATCATGACGAGCATATCGTAACGACCAAAGCAGGCCCTTGGTCAATGTCGTCGGCATCCGAGCTCTGGAGGAGTGACCGTGTCAAATCTGGATGAACTTTCAAGTTCACCTCAAACAGTGCTGGAGCCTCAGGATGAGGTAAAAATAGTTGGCCAATACTACGACGACAAAACAGCTAGGCTTGTTCGCAAATACGGGCCTGGACCCAGGATTCACTATCATGTAGGTTACTACCCTTCATCTGAAACGCCACTGAATGCTCATGATGCGACGCCGGATGCTATTCGCCGCAGCATACGGCTCCATCAAGAGGGGTTGCTGCGGTACGCGGCCAAGATCTGGGGTGCTGAACACCGGCTGTCGGGGAGAATCCTGGATGTCGGCTGCGGTCTTGGCGGGGGCTCGCTCTTCTGGGCACAGGAATACGGCGCCGACGTCACGGCGGTCACCAACGCGCCGGAACACCCGCCGATAGTTGACGGGTTCGCGCGGGAATGCGGTGTGGACGGGAAGGTCCGAACACTGGTCTGTGATGCGATGCATCTCCCCTTGGACGGTCCCTACGACGCGGCAGTAGCAATCGAGAGCAGCGGATACTTCAACCGTCCTCTGTGGTTCGAGCGACTGGCGCGCGTGCTTCGTCCAGGCGGGAGTGTGTGCATCGAGGAAGTATTCCTCACACGCCCTCACGGGGCCGATGTGTGGGCCGAATACTTCTACACAAAACCGGCTACGGTGCTCGACTACGCAGAAGCCGCGCAGTCTGCGGGTTTTGAGTTGGTCGATGACGTCGACGCTACGTCAGAAACCTTGCCGTTCTGGGAGGAGAGTGCCGCCTGGACGAAGGCGGTACTGGACAGTGACAGCAGCCTTTCAGCAGTTGACCGCAGGCAGCTGAGGATATCTCTGATGGCGAACCAGGCGCTTGGCGCTGAATGGCAAGCAGGGGGCTTGCGGCTGGGTTTCCTGCGCTTCGAGCTGAAGTGAGCAAAGAACATGTTGGCGGATTCTCGGGGTCCTCGCAACACCTGATGGCCTACCCGGTTGTCAGTGGTTGTCAGTAGATCACGCAGGCGCTCGGCTGGGGTTGCCCAGCCGAGCGCAGCGGGTTTCCGCCCGCCTTTCGATGTGACTGCCGGATTCCAGGGCGGTGACTGAGATCCTCGCCGCGGAGGGGCTGTCATCGGCCGACATGGACCAGCTCGTGGTCGACGGGCTCACCGCCGGTACGGCTGAACCGCCGCCGACTTCCCGCCACCTTCACAACGATACGGAGTTCCTCATGACGCTTGAGCAGTTTCCCGCTCCCAGCGACGTCGCCGGCATGTACGACGGGATCGGTCAGATCTACGGTTCCGCGTGGGGCCCCAACAAACACTACGGCTACTGGGAGAACGACGCCGACGACAGCTCCATCGAGGAAGCCACGGACCGCCTGACCGACCTGATGATCTCGGGTATCGCCGCGCAGGCCGGCCAGCGGGTCCTGGACATCGGCTGCGGCATCGGCCATCCCGCGCTGCGGCTCGTCCGCGCTTGTGACGTGAGCGTTCTGGGCATCTCCGTCAGCCATGTCCAGGTGGCGCGGGCCACGGAACTCGCGGCCGCGGCCGGGCTCGCCGACCGGGCCACGTTCCAGTTCACGGACGCGATGGACATGCCCTTCCCCGACGGCTCGTTCGACGCGGCCTGGGCGTTTGAGTCGATGTGGCACATGCCCGACCGCGGCCAGGTGCTCTCCGAGACCGCCCGCGTTCTGCGCCCCGGCGGCCGCCTCGCCATCGCCGACGTCATCGAGCGCGGCCCGGTCAGCCCTGAGGGTCGCGTGGTCCTGGACCACATCTGCGAGAACTACGCGGTGCGCTCCTTGGGCACTGTGGACGAATACCGGACGGCGTTGGCCGCCAACGGTTTCGTCGACGTGGAGATCCGTGACATCAGCGACAACGTCTCCCGTACCCTCGCGCGCATGGCCGACGCCGTGGAGACCGTCCGCGACAAGCTGGTCGATCAGGTCGGCGAGGAACAGGCCGCCTCGCTCATCGACTTCATGCGTTTGTCCGCGGTCACCCCGGAGAGCGGCTACCTCTTCCTGACCGCGGTTCGCGCGTGACCGCGGTTCGTGCATGACCGCGGGCGCCGTCCCCGGTCTTCAGCTCGACTTCCTGTCCCGGCTGCAGACCGCCGGCTGCGGCCGGCAGCGTACTCGGCCTGGGCGCGACGCGCGCTGAGCTGCTTCCAACAGGCCGTGCTGGTGATCCCCTTGGCCTGCGTCACGCACTGGCGCAGGCCAAGCAGGTCGGCGTAACGCATGTGAACCTCGACGGAGTGGGGATCCCCACCGACCGGGTCGCGATCCCCGGTCCCAACGGTCATGACCTGTACGGGAGCGGGAAACACAAGCATTACGACGGCAACGTCCAGGTCATCTCCGCCCGGAGCCATGGAACCCGGCGCCCACCCGACGCGACAGCCGGGCCATCGGCAGGCCCATCACCGGTCCGACAAGCCGAAACGGCCCGCCAGCTGAACTGACGGGCCATCACGAAATGCCGAGGCCGGCCGGCGTCCTGATCTGTGGAACCCAGGGTCCTCGCCTTCAATGCCGTCGGACAAGTGAGTCAAGTGAGTCAAGTGAGTTCCGCGGAGGTCAACGTGTCGTCCAGATCTCCCGACGAACGCCCGGATGCCCGTCCCCGCTGCCGCACCCGCAACTCGGTCAACGCCCGAAGCGGAAACACTGGCCGGTGATGTGGCGGCGGCCCTGGTGCAAGAGTCAGACCTGGCATCCTGGTGGCGATGGCCTGTATCGCGATCTCCAATTGCAGGCGGGCGAATCCGGCTCCGAGGCAGAAATGGATGCCGTGCCCGAACGCGAGATGCGCGGCAGACCCACTGCCTGGACTGAACCCGGCCGGACATGCGGGGGAGTGACTGCCCCGGCCGGCCGCTCCGTACAGCAGAAGTAGTCGGCTCCCCGCGGCCAGGTGGACGTCGCCGACTACTACGTCACGGACCGCGCTCCGGTACATGCCCGCCAGCGGACTGTCGAACCGCAACCCCTCCTCGACAAGGTCCCGTGTGGCGATCGTCCCGTCGACCACCTCGGCCCAGCCGCCGGGTGACTGAAGCTGCTGGAAGAGGATCGTGCCAAGCGCCTCGGCACAGGTCATATGTCCCGCGAAGATCAGTGTGGGGACCTGGACAGAAGCCTCGTCGGCGGTGAGTGTGTGTCCTGCCTTGCCGTCGTGGAGCAGTTCGCTGATCAGGTCGTCCTGCGGTGAGGCGAGCCGTTCCTGCACGAGTGATCGGGCGAACGCTCCGAAGTCCATCAGCCCGCGGGCGCATTCACGCAGCCGGTCAGGATCGGTGTAGCGCTGCAACATCATGAGTTCGATGCGTTGCTCGGACCACGTGCGGCAGCGGTCGAGGTACTCGTCCGGGATCCCGAGGCGCCGGCAGATCACCTCAAGGGAGTACGGAACGGCGAACGCCGTGATGAAGTCGAACTCCGCCGCGACCGCGGCCCGCTCGACGAGGTCGGTGGCGATCGTACGGATCGTGGGTTCGAAGGCTCGGACCTTGGCCGGCGTGAACCCGACGTTGAGTACTTCCCTGATCCTGGCGTGCTCGGGAGGGTCGAGTGAGCCGACGGCCAGAGCACCGGCACCGCGCCAAGTGCGGAGCATCCGGCTCACGTCCTCGGGCAACGCGACCGCGGAGCGGGGGTTGTGGTCGCGCGCCGAGAAGTTTTGGTCGTCCCGTAGCACGGCGACGATGTCCTCGCGCCGGGTGACGCACCACGCGTTGAGCAAAGGGGCGTAGAACACCGGCTCCGTATCTCCGATGTCGGCCAGAAATGAATACGGGTCGTCGCGATGTGCGCCATACGGGTCGAACGACCTGTCCTCATGTAATTGCCCGGAATCAACTGGCATAGCCATTCAGCCTCTCAAGCTTTCAGTGAACCATTCCCGGTAATGATCAGTGACGTTGTGTGATGTCGGGGGGAAGGTCCAGCGGCTCCGCGTCGGCGGCCGTCTCGACGATGACCGTCTGGTCGGGAGCGTGCCCGTAGGTGCCCTCGACCTCCTTGTGGTCCGCGTGCCCGACCAGCAGCAACGTCCGCCCGTCGCGGGCGAACCGGCGGGCCTCCTGGTGCACCTTGGCCACCAGGGGGCAGGTCGCGTCGAGCACGTCCAGCCCGCGTGCGCACCCGCGGCTCGGCCGGCAGGACCTGCTTGCCGCCACTCATTCCCACTCCGTTCCGTGCCATGACGTCCGCGTCGGAACGCCTGGCTCGCGTTGCCGGACAGGGCATCCACGCCGGTCGGTAGAGACCGAGTCCTTCTCGGGAAGTCTTGTCTGCCGTTGGGTGCCGGCTCAATAGCCGGACTCGAACACGGCCTTGGTTCGCCCAGCAGCTATCATTCCGCAGGGTAGTCCAATCCAGGCCTTACGCCGTCTTCTTTGGGGTTTTTCCTAAAGTCGAGGATGCTCACGCCGCGTCGTTGACACGACAGGCGAGGTCGTTACAGGATGGCGATCAGATTTTCAGTGGTGCAATTCGCGAACCCCATGCGCGTAGGTCTGACCAGGAATTGGGAAGGCGTGCGACCGGAGGAGAATTTCGATGAGTTACCACCTCGGCACTACGTGACCAAGACCCAGGACCCGGTCAACCCGCCGCTGGGCGACTTTCTGCCCACCGCATGGGGGCCGGCCGGCGGGTCTGCCTTACTCATTCCTCGACGGACACCGGGGCGACGAGCTCCAGTACGTCGTGATCGTCTTCGGCAAGGTGGTCTGAACCTCGATTCCGGCGGAGGCCGTCAGTGAGTACCCCAGCTCAATTGCCTTTCGAGCAGACGAATGTGCTGCAACTCGCGCCAGGGCTGCGCACGCTCCAATCCCAGGGCGCGGTCCATCGGGTTCGTACCGCCGAGGGCGACGAGGCGTGGCTGGTCACCGGTCATGCCTGGGTGAGGCAGTTGCTTGACGATGACCGGCTCAGCCGCTCCCATCCCGATCCGGAGGCCGCGGCGAAGGACAGCGGGTCGGCGCTTCTCGCCGGCCTGCTGGGCGGCTTCGCCACCGACCACGCTCGGTTGCGTGCGCTGCTGGAGCCGCACTTCTCAGCCGAGCGGATGCTGGCGCTGCGGCCCTACGTCGAAAAACTGACCGGGCAACTCCTGGACGGATTGGCCGGGCAGAAGCCACCGGTGGATCTGCGCGAGGCGTTGGCGCTGTCGCTGCCGATTCAGGTGATATGCGAGTGGTTGGGCGTGCCCCAGGAGGACAAGGACCAGTTCGGCAGCTGGACCCAGGACGCCGCCAACGTCGGGGACCCGGTCAGGTCCAAGCAGGGGCTGGGCGAGTTGTTCGGCTATTGCAGGCAACTTGTCGCTGATAAACGGCGGAATCCGGGCGATGACGTGATCTCCAGGATCTGCGCGACCGAGGGGATCAGCGACAACGAGGTCATCGGGCTGACGGCGTTGTTGCTGTTCGGTGGTTATGAGACCACGGTGGCCCGGATCGGCACCTGTGTGTCGCTGTTGTTGGTCAACTCCGAGCAGTGGCAGGCGTTGCTGCATGACCCGAGCCTCATCCCCGGCGCGGTTGAGGAAACCCTGCGGATGTCGATGCCGAACCCGCACAACGGCGGCATGCCCCGTTATGCGCTGACGGACTTCGAGATCGACGGGGTCACCATCCGGACCGGCGACTTCGTGCTGCTGAACATCATCGCGGCCAACCACGACGAGACGGCCTTCGCCGACCCCGGCCGGGTCGATGTCACTCGCAACACCACAGGCAGCCTCATGTTCGGGCACGGTGCGCACTACTGCGTCGGCGCGATGCTGGCCCGGATGCAGCTGCAGGTGGTGCTCACGCAGCTCGTCGCACGATTCCCGACCATGCGTCTGGCTGTCGGTGTGGAGGAGCTGAGACTGCGCCACAACACGCTGATCGGCGGGTTGATCCAACTTCCGGTGACATGGTGATTGGATCCTGATGCTGTACAAGATATCTACGGGCGTAGTCACGAAGAGCCCGGACTCAGTCCGCGCGTATCTCCTGTTGATGCGACTGGACAGGCCCACGGGGTACGTGCTCTACCTGCTTCCGGGGCTGTGGGCCGGCGTTCTCGCCTCCGGACAACGACCGGACCTGCTGGCGGTGGTGCTTGTCGCTGTCGCCGCGGTGCTGGTGCGCGGCGCGGCCTGCGCGGTCAACGATGTGGTCGACAGGGACGTCGACGCCCGAGTCGCCCGCACCGTGTCGCGTCCTGTCGCGTCGGGGACGATCAGCGTCGGGAACGCACTCCTGTTCGCCGCCGCACAGGCCGTGGTCGCACTGCTGGTCCTGGCGGTGGCGAACGTGGAGACAGCCCTGGTCGTCGGGGCCTCGTACCCGTTGATCATCGCCTACCCCTACATGAAGCGCGTCTTCTTCTGGCCCTCGGCATTCCTGGCGTTGGTGATGAGCGTCTACGTGCTGATCGGCTGGACGGCGGTGACCGGGAGCGTCGACTACCCGCTCGCGGTGTACGGCCTGTACGCCTGCGGGGCCTTCTGGACCCTGATTCACGACGCGATCTACTCCCATCAGGACAAGAAGTACGACCGGAACATCGGTGTCAGGTCCTCCGCTCTGCTCTTCGGCAAGGCCACCAAGGCGTGGCTGGCGATTTTCGTCGTGCTCAGTGTCGGCGGCGTGCTGTGGGCCGGTTCCCAGACGCCGATGGGGTGGGCGTTCTACCTGATCGCCGTGCTCGCGGGAGTCTTTCTGTCCTATCTGGTCGTACGTGTGGACCTGGATGATCCGAAATCCTGCTGGGACGCCTTTGTCGCCAACACGTACTTCGGTTGGATCATTCTCGCGGCCGTGGTCGCCGGGCAGTTCACATGAAGGATGAGCTACGTGTGACAGATTCGATGTGGCAGGGGAGTGGCGTCGACCTGGACGCCTACCTGACCCGCGTGGGCTACCAGGGCGACGTGGCTCCGGACCTTTCCACGCTGCGAGGCCTGCACGCCGCCCACGTTGACGCGATCGCCTTCGACAACCTCGACGCGCTGCTCGGGCGCACGGTGGTGCCGCTGGACCTGGACAGCGTTCAGGAGAAGATCGTGCGGCAGGGCCGCGGCGGCTGGTGCCTGGAACAGGTCGTGCTGATGGCGGCCGTGCTGGACCGCATCGGGTTCACGTTCACGGCGTTCGCCGGCAGGACGCGGATCCGCACCGGGAGCAAGTTCGGGCCGGCCCTGCACGTGGCCCTGTGCGTGGAGCTCGACGGCGAACGCTGGGTCCACGACGTGAGTTTCGGTGGCTACGGGCCGCACGAGCCGATTCGGCTCGCGGAGAACGCGCGGCTGGACGGCGACTGGTCGTTCGATCTTCTGCGAGAGCCGACCGGTGAACACGTGCTGCGGTTCCTGCGGCCGGAGGGACCGGCGGAGCTCTACGGCTTCACCACGGACGTGCGCTATCCGTCGGACTTCGAGCTCCTCCACCACTTCTGCCTCACGCATCCGCGCTCGCCGTTCAACCACCGGATGGTCCTCCAGCGCACACAGCCCGAAGTGAGGCACCTCCTCGTCGGCAGCACTCTCACGGAAATACGTCCCGGGGAGCCGGCGACCTTCCGGGAACTCGACGCGGACGAGATACTTTCCGCTCCCCGGGAGATCTTCGGGATCACCTTGGAACCGGGCGACGTCCAGGCGCTCCGGAAAATCTTGGACGGTCCCTGATGCGTACCCTGCTGCTGGACAACTATGACTCGTACACCTTCAACCTGTACCAGTTGATCGCCGAGATCAACGGCCAGGAGCCCGTCGTGATGGTCAACGACGATCCGATGTTGTCCAGTCTGCGGCTGGAGAACTTCGACAACATCGTGATCTCACCCGGCCCTGGACGGCCGCAGAACTCCCGCGACGTCGGCCTCCTCGGCGACCTGCTGCGCCGCACCACACTGCCCGTGCTGGGTGTCTGCTTCGGCCACCAGCTGATCGCGCACCTGGCCGGAGCGTCGGTGGTCGCCGCGCCCGAACCGAGACACGGGCACCTCGCCAAGGTCTCCCACGAGGGAGATCCGCTGTTCGCCGGAATTCCGCGTGAGTTCGTCGCGGTTCGCTACCACTCGCTGTGCGTGCGGGAGCCCCTGCCCGAGGAACTCGTCGCCACCGCGTGGGCGGACGACGGTGTGCTCATGGCGCTGCGTCACCGCGATCTGCCGCAGTGGGGTGTGCAGTTCCATCCCGAGTCGATCGCTTCCCAGCACGGGCGTGAGATCCTGCGGAACTTCGCCGAACTGACCCACCGGACGCAGCACGGACAACGGCCATCCGTCACCGTCACCAACACCAACACCAACACCAACACCGACACCGCACTGTCCGACGACACGCCCGGCGCGGTCGAGGGACTGGGAATCATCAGCACGGTCGTGTCGACCGCCGCCGACTCCGAGGCCATTTTTCTCAAGCTCTTCGACAACATCCCGTACTGCTTCTGGCTGGACAGCAGCCGGGTGGAGGAAGGTCTCTCCCGGTTCTCGTTCCTCGGCGACACGTCAGGTCCGCTCAGCGAGGTCCTGACCTACCGCACCGGCAGCGGGACAGTGGAAGTGCGCGATGCGAACGGGGTCCACATCGTCACCGGCAGCGTGTTCGACGTCCTCGAACAGCGGCTGCGTGAACGGCGCATCCCCGACTCGGACCTGCCCTTCGACCTGACCGGCGGCTACGTCGGCTACTTCGGCTACGAACTCAAGGCCGAATGCGGGGCCACGGCCCGTCACACCGCCGAAACGCCGGACGCCAACTGGATGTTCGCCGATCGCGTCATCGCGGTCGACCACCGGGAGGGACTGACCTACCTGGTGGCCGTCCACGACGAGAAGACCCGGCGCGACGCGCAGGAGTGGGTGGAACGGACGTCCGCGCTCCTGACGGGCCTGAACCCGGCCGACGCCGGGCCGCCGCGCGAACCTGCCGCCGGACCGCCCCCGAATGCCGAGGAGTATCTCGGCCGCGGCCGGAGCCAGTACCTGGCGGACATCACGGAGTGCCGACGGCAGCTGAACCGGGGCGAGAGCTATGAGATCTGCCTGACCAACAAGTTGCACATGCCGTTCCATGACGACGACACGTCCTTCTACCTGAGGCTGCGCCGGGCGAACCCGGCACCGTACGCCGCGCTCCTACGCCTCGGCGACGTCACGGTCTTCAGCTCCTCGCCGGAGCGGTTCCTGCGCATCGAGAGAGACCGCACGGTCACCAGCAAGCCGATCAAGGGCACAGCCCCTCGCGACGCCGACCCGGTGCGCGACGCCGAACTGGCTGCCACCCTCGCCTCAAGCGCCAAGACTCAGGCCGAGAACCTGATGATCGTCGACCTGCTGCGCAACGACCTGGGCCGGGTGTGTGAGGTGGGCAGCATCGAGGTCGACCCGTACCTGGCCGTCGAGAGCTACGAGACCGTGCACCAACTGGTCTCCACTGTTCGTGGACGGCTCAATGCCGGGGTCAGCGCGATGGACTGCGCCCGGCAGTGCTTTCCGGGCGGGTCGATGACCGGGGCGCCGAAGCTGCGGACCATGGAGATCATCGACCGCCTGGAGACGGAGGCCCGGGGTGTCTACTCCGGCGCCCTCGGCTACTTCGGCCTCTCCGGCGGCACGGACCTGAACATCGTGATCCGCACCGCGGTCCGCGTCGGTGACCGGTTGACCATCGGAGCCGGCGGGGCGATCGTGCTCGACTCCGACCCGTATGAAGAGTACGAGGAGATGCTGCTCAAGGCGGCGGCGTCGCTCCGCGCCTGGCGTGCGCCGGCGGTGTCGGACGTGGGCGGCTCCCAACGATGAACACAGCGATGAGCGCAGCGACCGCCCAGGGCGTGCGCCGGTGGTGGGACGCCGATGGCGGATGGTCGACGGCCGACGCCGCCGGCACGGTGCTGGTCATCGACTCCTGGCTCGTGGACGAGGGGCGGGTGCGGGGACTCGACCGGCACGCCGAACGCTTCGGTTCGGCCTGCGACCGGTTCTCCGGACCGGGAGCGGAACAGACGAACCGGTTCCTGCGGGCAGTCGCCGAGTCGCTGCCCGCGCGAGGCCGATGGTTTCCTCGCGTCGAACTCGTGGAGACCGGGCCGGGAACGCGGCTGCGGATGTGGCTGCGTCCCGCGCCACCGCGCACCGCGACCGTCCGGTTGTGGACCGCGGCGGGACCCGACCGTCGTCGGCTGCCGGCCGTCAAGGGCGCCGACCTGGACCATCTGGCTTCCCTGCGCGCTGCCGCGGTTACGGCGGGAGCTGACGAGGCGCTGCTGGTCTCGGCGGAAGGGTACGTGGTCGAAGGGGCGTCCACGAGCATCGTCTGGTGGCGGGGCGACATGCTGTGCGGGCCACCACCCGGCCCCGGGCTGCTCCCCGGGATCACCCGCGCCCTGCTCGGCGAGCTGGCCGGTATGTCAGGGCACCGGGTCGTCACCGAGCAGTCCACCGCGCCGGATCTCGCCGGCGTGCCCGTCTGGACGCTGAACGCCCTGCATGGCATCCGGCCGGTCACCGAGGGGCTGGGCCGGTTCCAGGACACCGACGCCGCAGTGGCCGAGCGCTGGCAGTCGCGCCTGGCTGCGCTCGCCGTTCCGGCCGACGCCTCCCTGATTCCTGTGGTGAACCCATGAAGGAGGTTTCCCGATGACCGCGGCACGTGAAGTGCCCGAGTACGAGCGTGACTTGCTGGTGCGGTTGACGCTCCGCTGGGGGAAGCGAGTGGCCGTCAAGAAGGACGAGCTCGACCTCGACGGTCACTTCGACGCGGCGCTGCCGGACTTCCCCGAACACCTCGTCCCGGTGCTGGGCCTGCCGGGTGCCGACCGGCTCGACCGGGACGCTCGCGAGCGCATCCTGTCCGCGGCGTGGATCGCCTACAACGCCAAGACCGCGGCCATCGAGGACGAGATCATCCTGCCTGCCTGCCGGTTGATGCTCCAGGAACGGATCCCCGTACGCCGCGACGACGTCGCCGTCGACGCGCTGCACCAGACGATCATCGATGAGCACTATCACATCCTGATGTGCCACAACGCCGTCGGCGTCACCCGCAGGCGGCGCGACCTGGCGGACGTGCGGTTCGCGCCGGGCGTCTGGTCGGTCGTCCAGGGACTGGACGCGGTCCGCGCCGGGCTGACCGGGTTCGACCGCGACATCGTCGACATCGCGTTCTCCCTGGCCGCCGAGACGACGATCAGCGGGTTCCTCTCCGCACTCGCCACCGCGCAGGAGATTCAGCCGATGAACCGGATCACCACCGATCTGCACCGGCGGGACGAGAGCGGACACGCGGTGGTGTTCCGCGAGTTGTGCGGCTCGCTCTACCGGAACCTGGACGGCGCACAGCAGCGGACGTTCCGTGAAGCACTCGTCACCGGGCTGACCGCGTTCCGCTCCGCGGACCTGGACCCCTGGGTGACCGTGGCGGCCCAGGGCGGCTTCGAGATCGACACCGGTCAGCTGAGCGAGTGGGTCGCGTCCCGTCCCGTGCCCGCGCGGGACACCGGACCGTTGCAGCTGCTGCTCGACGACCTGGGCATCAGCCACGACCTCGTCGAGATGGTCCCGCTGACGGCCCCGCACCGTTGAGCCATGAGAAGCGGACGGAGATCATGTTGACCCTCACCGGCGAAGCCGCCGCGCACTGGCGGACACTCGTCGCCCACCAGCGGCCGGAGTGGCCCAGCCCGGCTGAGCTCGGCGACGTGGCGGATCACCTTGCGGCCCTGCTCCCGTTGGTCACGCCGCAGGAGTGCGACACGCTCACCGCACGACTCGCCCAGGCGGCGGAGGGCAAGGCGTTCCTGCTGCAGGGTGGCGACTGCGCCGAACGTTTCGACCGTCTCTCGACACGGGCGATTCACAGCAAACTGCGCCTCCTGCAGCAGATGGCCGTGATCCTGACGTACGCGTCGGCGGTGCCGGTGGTCAAGGTGGGCCGGATGGCCGGGCAGTACGCGAAGCCCCGATCCCGGCCGACCGAGACCGTCGACGGGCGCACGCTCCCGGTCTACCGGGGCGACGCGGTGAACGGCATCGGCTTCAGCCAGGCCGAGCGACGGCCGGACCCGGTCCGGCTCCTTCGGATGTACGACGCTTCGCGCTACACCCTGGACGTCATGCGCGCATGCGCCCGTGGCGGCACCGACCTACGCCAACTGCACAAGGAGAACCAGGACTTCGTCTCACGCTCGCCTTCCGGTGAACGCTACGACGAGCTCGCCGGTCGAATCGGCCGGGCACTGTCCCGCGAAGACGCGTACGGCGGCGGCGATCCGTTGCGCACCCCGGAGTTGTTCGCCAGCCATGAGGGACTGCTGCTCGACTACGAGGCCGCGCTGACCCGCCACAGGCCGCGTTCCGGCCGAAGGTATGCGGGCAGCGGCCACATGCTGTGGATCGGCGACCGCACCAGACAGCTCGACGGCGCCCACGTCGCCTACTTCGCGACCATCGACAACCCGATCGCGGTGAAGCTGGGCCCTGCCGCCACGCCCGAGCAGGCGATGGCCCTGATCGACCGCCTCGACCCCGACCGGCGGCCGGGCCGGCTGACGTTCATCGTGCGCATGGGGGCGCACCGCGTGCGGTACCTGCTGCCGCGGCTCGTGGAGAAGGTCACGGCTTCCGGCGCGCCGGTGGTGTGGGTGTGCGATCCGATGCACGGCAACACCTTCGAGGCGCCCAGCGGGCACAAGACCAGGCGGTTCGACGACATCCTCGCCGAGGTCGCCGGCTTCTTCGAGGTGCACAAGGCGCTCGGCACCCACGCCGGCGGACTGCACGTGGAGCTGACCGGCGAGGACGTGACCGAGTGCGTCGGCGGCGGCGCCGAACTGGGTTTCGACGACCTGCACCGCAGGTACGAGTCGGCGTGCGACCCGCGCCTCAACGCAGGCCAGGCACTTGATCTGGCCTTCCTGGTCGCCGAGATGTTCACCCCAGGAGCAACCGGCGTCGTGGCACCCGTGGCACCGGACGCAGCGGTGAATGCCGCGGCCCCGGGCGCAAATCACAGCACTTCTCCCGCCTCGTTCGGCGCGTGAAACCAACAACATTTTCTGAGGACGCACCCATGGATCAGGATTCCACCCCGCTGGAACTCGACGACGCGTTCGTGCAGGACCCTTACTCGGTGTACGCAAAGCTCAGCGCCGAAGGCTCGGTGCACCGGGTGAAGATGCCTCCCGGAGTCCCCGTGGCCGGCGGACTCCCGGTCTGGCTCATCACCGGATACGAGGCGGTGCGCTCCGCACTGGCGGATCCCCGGTTGAGCACCGATCTGAACAGGATGGACAGGCTGTTCGCGCAGAATGAGCCGGACAGCAACAGGCGTGCCGGTTTCTCACCGGTCATTGCCAGCCACATGCTGAACTCCGACCCGCCGGACCACACCCGGATGCGTAAGCTCGTGAGCAAGGCATTCACCAGCCGCGCCATCGAAGCGCTCCGGCCGGACATCGAGCAGATCACCGGCGGGCTGATCGATGCCCTCTCGAACGACGACACGGTGGACTTCCTGGACGCCTTCGCGTTTCCGCTGCCGATCCGGGTGATCTGTCTGCTGCTGGGTGTGCCGGTCGAGGAGCAGGAGAACTTCAAGTCCTGGTCCAAGGCGCTCGTCTCTGGCGACTCCCCCGAAGCGGCCGCCGCCGCCACGACCGAGGTGGTCGAGTACCTCCGCGAACTCATCGAGCGCAAACGCCGCGTGCCCACCGACGACGTGCTCGCCGCCGTGGTCTCGGCACACGACGTCGACAACCAGCTGACCGAGATCGAACTGGTCTCGACGGCCTACCTGCTGTTCGTCGCCGGTTTCGAGACCACCCTCAACGCCCTGGGCAACGGCACGCTCCACCTGATGCGGAACCTGGACCAATGGGAGGCACTGCGCGAGGACCGTTCCCTCCTCCCCGGCGCGGTCGAGGAACTCCTGAGGCTGGAGAGCCCGCTGAAGCACGCCTCCTTCCGGTGTGCGACGGAGTCCCTGACCATCGGTGACGTCGAGATCCCGGCCGGCGACTTCGTGTTGCTGGCGATTGCCTCCGCCAATCGTGATCCACAGCGCTTCGACGATCCGCATTCGCTGGACGTCCGCAGGCCCACTGACGGCGGCCATCTGGCCTTCGGACATGGCATCCACCACTGCCTCGGGGCGCCGCTGGCCAGGGTGGAGCTGAGGGTGGCGTTCGGCGCCCTGCTGGACGCGTTCCCCGCCATGAGGCTCGCGGCCGACCCTGAGGAACTGCGATGGCGTACCAGCACGATCATTCGCGGGCTCCACTCACTGCCGGTACGGCTGAACCGCCGCTAGTGGCGCGTGAATGACATTCCCTGACCGCCGGATTCCAGGCCGCTATGCGGCCAGAAAGGTGTGGCTGACCACATGCTCATATGCGGGATTAAGGCATCGCACGACGGTGGGGTTGCCGTCATCGAAGACGGTCGCCTTCTCTTCAGCTACGAGATCGAGAAGCTGAACAACGGCGAACGCTACAGCGCCCTCGGAGACCTGGAACGCGTGACCGAGATCCTCGCCGCAGAGGGTCTGGCACCCGCCGACATCGACCAGTTCGTGGTCGACGGCTGGTACACGGAAGACGCCGCGGGCGACCCCGCCGTCAAGGTGAACGCCGGCGGCCTGCCCGTACAGTTCCGGGTCGCACCGTACCTTGAGAGCCCTGGTGACGACGGGCCGCTGCAACGCCACACCTTCAGCGGCCATGGTTTCGACAACTACGCCGGCTACACCCACGTCGCCAACCATCTCATCGGCACGTACTGCTCAAGCCCGTTCGCCGCCAGGGGCGAAGACGCGTTCGTCGTGGTCTGGGACGGCCTCATCACGCCGCGCCTCTACCAGGTGCGGGCCGCGACCCGCGAGGTGACCTTCGTCGAGGCCCTGATGCCCGTCTTCGGAGGCAGCTTCGCGGCCTTCTGCTCGCGGTTCGAACCGTACGTGCTCAACACCGACGACGTGACATCGGACACGTACATCCGCCAACACCTCTCCGTCGCGGGGAAGGCCATGGCGTACGCGGCCAAAGGCCGGGTCGAGACCGGTGCCTTCGCCGTCTTCGACGACCTCATGGCCGAGTTCCGCGACATGCCCGTCGACAAGGTGGGCGTGCTGGGCGACAAGGTCGCCGCGAACAGGGACGAGCTGATGCCGGGCCTGTCCAACGCGGACCTCATCGCCACCTATCAGGCCTACATCGGCCACAACCTGCTCGCGCGGCTCACCACGGCGGTGCGGAGCCGCTTCCCGGACGGCGGCCACAATCTGGTGCTCGGCGGCGGCTGCGCGCTCAACATCAAGTGGAACACCGCGATTCGGGCCAGCGAGGTCTTTGAGGAGGTCTTTGTCCCGCCCTTCCCCAACGACGCGGGGGCGGCGATCGGAACAGCGGCCTGCGAGATGTTCCGGCGCGGCAGGACGGCGCTGGAGTGGGATGTCTACAGCGGACCGCGGATCACCACTGGCACACTTCCCGACGGATGGCGGGCACAACCCTGCGACGAACGGCAGCTGGCCGCCCTACTGCACACGGAGGGCGAACCGGTGGTCGTCCTTTCCGGCCGGGCGGAGCTGGGCCCGCGCGCTCTGGGCAACCGGAGCATCCTGGCGCCCGCGACCGACACCCGGATGAAGGACCGGCTCAACGACATCAAGAACCGGGCCCCGTACCGGCCTGTCGCGCCCATCTGCCTGGAGGACCGCGCGCCGGAGGTCTTCGCCCCCGGCACGCCCGACCCCTACATGATCTTCGAGCACCGCATGCGGCCCGGTTGGGCCGAACGCGTCCCGGCGGTCGTTCACCTGGACGGCACCGCTCGGCTCCAGACCATCGCGTCGACTCAGGACACCGACACCGCTCGTATCCTCACCGCCTACGCGGAGATCAGCGGAGTACCTGTGTTGTGCAACACGAGCGCGAACCTTGAGGGACGGGGTTTCTTTCCCGACGTCGAGTCAGCGGCCAGTTGGGGCGGGACTCGTTACATCTGGTCCGAGGGGACGCTTTATACGAACCCCCGCGTGGGGTGATGTTCCCTTGCCGATCCGTGCACAGGCCCGGCGCCGATCCGTGCACAGGCCCGGCTGAAAATCGCCACCTGGATCACCGGGTTCTGTAATATCCGCTGACTACACAGCACCTGTAGAAGGTCGCGCCCTGGAGAAACGGCCCGCCGACGCCCGGCGAGGGGAAGCCGCAGGCCGACAGGCCGGCTGTCTCCAGACAAGTCCGCCAACTATCCGACGCGGAGATCACCGTGCGACTCGCGCAAGTAATGGCACATGCCTTTGAGCGCTATCAGGACCGGCCCGCCGTCGGTGAGCGTGCGAGGGAGTTCGTGCGGGACGCCCGGACCGGGCGCGTTTCGGTCCGTCTGCTGCCGCGCTACGAAATGACCACCTACAGGCAGCTGTGGAGCCGTATCCGCGCGGTGGCGAGCGAATGGCACCACCACCCGCGGCGCCCTCTCGTCGCGGGCGACCGTGTGGCCCTCCTCGGCTTCACCAGCCGGGACTACGCGACACTGGACCTGGCGTGCGGCTATCTGGGCGCCGTCAACGTTCCGTTGCAGATCAGTTCACCGACCGAGAACCTGACGTCCATCATGGCGGAGACCGAGCCGGTCCTCGTCGCCACGAGCATCGAGCGACTGGACACCGCGACGGAGCTGTCCCTGCGCACGCCCTCGGTCCAGCGGCTGCTCGTGTTCGACTACCATCCGCGCGCCGAGGACCAGGCGGAGCGATTCGCCGCCGCCCGCGACCGCCTGGCCGAGGCCGGACGGGACGTGGAGGTTGTCGCCCTGTCGGCGGTTCTCGACCGCGGCGCGGGCCTGCCCGAGGCGCCGCTGTACATTCCAGGCGACGACGAGGATCCCCTGTCGATGCTCATCTACACCTCGGGAAGTACGGGAACGCCGAAGGGTGCGATGTACCCCGAGCGGCTCGCCAGGGTGATGTGGGAGGACCGGACGAAGCGGACCGCCACGGACACGGTCACCATCAACTACACGCCGCTGAGCCATTTCGCGGGCCACTTCCTGCTGACGAACGCACTGGCCCGCGGCGGCTCCAGCTGCTTCACCGCCAGCAGTGACCTCTCGACATTCTTCGAGGACCTCGCTCTCGTACGGCCCACCGAGCTGTACCTCGTGCCGCGCGTGTGCGAGATGCTCCACCAGCTCTACCAGAGCGAGCTGGACCGGCGGACCTCCGCGGGCACCGACCCGGAGCGGGCCGCGGCACAGGTGCGCGAGCATCTCCGCGAAGAGGTACTCGGAGGGCGCGTCGGCTCGGCCAGCTGCGGCTCCGCGCCGCTGTCCGCGACACTGGCCGAGTTCACCGAGGCAGTACTCGGCGTCCCCTTGCACACCGGGTACGGCTCCACGGAGGTCGCGGGCATCGCCGTCAACGGCGAGTTGCTGAACCCACCAGTGATCGACTACAAGCTGGCCGACGTGCCCGAGCTCGGCTACTTCCGTACCGACGCGCCGCACCCGCGCGGCGAGCTCCTGCTGAAGGCCGACGGCATCCCCGGCTACTACAAGCAGCCCGAGCTGACGGCGGAGCTCTTCGACGAGGACGGCTATTACCGGACCGGTGACATCGTCGCGGAGCTCGGTCCACGCCGTATCGCCGTCGTGGACCGCCGCAAGAGTGTCCTGAAGCTGTCCCAGGGCGAGTTCGTGGCGATCGGCAGGCTGGAATCGATCTTCGCCGCCTGCCCGTTGGTGCGGCAGATCTTCCTTTACGGCAACAGCGAGCGCTCCTACCTGCTCGCTGTCGTCGTGCCCACCCCGGATGCCCTGCGGCGGTACGGGGACGACCGGGAACGTCTCGAACAACTGCTCAGCGATTCGCTCCGGCGGATCGCGAAGGACACCGGCCTGAATTCGTACGAGATCCCCAGGGGTCTGCTGCTTGAGGCCGAGCCGTTCAGCCAGGCCAACGGCCTGCTCTCGGACCAGCGAAAGTTGTTGTGGCCCAAGCTCGTGGAGCGTTACGGCGAGCGACTGGAGCAGCTGTACGCCGAGATCTCGGCCCACGAGACCCAGGAGCTGCTCGACCTGCGCCGCACAGGCGGCGACCGGCCGGCGCTGGAAACGGTCCAGCGGGCCGCGCGGGCGCTGCTGGTGGGCTCGATGACAGAGGTGAGTCCCTCCGCGCACTTCCGCGACCTCGGCGGCGACTCGCTGTCCGCGATATCGCTGTCGAACCTGTTGCACGACACCTTCGGTGTCCGGGTACCGGTCGACGTCATCATCAGCCCCGCGCACGACCTGCGGCAGCTGGCCGCCTACGTGGAGTCCAAGCGCACGGCCACCGCGACGCGCCCCACCTTCGCGTCGGTGCACGGCGAGGACGCCACCGAGACGCACGCCAAGGACCTCATCCTGGGCCGGTTCATCGATGCGGCGACTCTCGACGGCGCCCGCCACCTCCCGCGCCCTGCCGGGGAGCCACGCCGCGTTCTGCTGACCGGCGCGAGCGGATACCTGGGGCGCTTCCTCACCCTTGAGTGGCTCCATCGGCTGGCCCCGGCCGACGGCAAGCTGATCGTCGTGGTCCGGGGCAAGGACCCGGACGCCGCCAGGAAACGACTGGCCGATGCCTTCGGCAGCGACGACTCCGAACTGACCCACACCTTCGAGGAGTTGGCCGCAGAGCACCTGGAAGTGCTGGCAGGAGACATCGCCGAGCCAAGGCTGGGCCTGGACGAGGCTACGTGGGAACGGCTGACCGGTGAGGTGGACCTGATCGTCCACGCGGGCGCCCTGGTGAACCACATGCTGCCTTACCACTACCTGTTCGACGCCAACGTCCTCGGAACCGCGGAGCTCATCCGGCTGTCCCTGACCAAACGGCTCAAGCCGTTCACGTACATCTCCAGCGTGGCCGTGTCCAGATCCCGGAGGGGACAGCCTCTCGACGAGGACACCGACGTGCGCGCCGCGCTGCCCGTCCAGCCTGTCGACGACGGATACGCCGGCGGGTACACGACGAGCAAGTGGGCAGGGGAGGTGCTGCTGCGGGAGGCACACGACCTGTGTGACCTGCCGGTGACGGTGTTCCGCTCCAACATGATCCTCGCGCACAGCCGGTACACCGGGCAGCTGAACGTGCACGACATGTTCAGCCGACTGCTGTTCACTCTCCTCGCGACGGGCGTGGCCCCGAACTCCTTCTACCGGACCGACAGCGGCGAGAGGCCGCGGGCCCACTACGACGGCCTGCCCGTCGACTTCACCACGGCATCGGTCGTCACGCTGGGACGGAGCACCTCCGGGTACCGGACCTTCAACCTGGTGAACCCGCACGATGACGGCATCTCACTCGACACGTTCGTGGAATGGCTCATCGAGGACGGCCACGGTATCGAACGGATCGCGGGCTACGGCGACTGGCTCGTCCGCATCGAAGCCGCCCTGCGCAACCTGCCCGAGGCACAGCGCCAGTACTCCGTCCTTCCCTTGCTGCAAGGCTTCCAGGAACCGGAAGAGGCGGTGCCCGGTTCGGACGTCCCGTCGGTCCGCTTCCGGGAGGCCGTCCGGGAGGCCGGCATCGGACCGGATCGGGATGTGCCGCGCCTGTCCCCAACCCTCATCCGCAAGTACGTGACGGACCTGCGGCGCCTGATGACCGCCTGACCACGCTGTATCGGGCGAAGTCTCCGGTCGGGTCTCCCCCGGCCCGGGCCCGGCTGGACCTCGTCCGTCAACGGGGAGGAGAGCAGCGAGTTCACTCAGCTGCGCAAGACCTCGGACACCTCGGTGGAGATCCTGGACGCCGACGGTGCGGCCATCGCCATCACCGCCGCCCCGCAGGGCGGCTGGGCTCCCCAGACCGGCTATGAGTCGCCCGCCCTCACGGGGTCGCTCACCGGCACGTCGTTCACATTGAAGGACAGCCAGTCCAACGTGGCTGTCTTCACCAAGGCCGCAGGCACGACCACGTGGCCGCTGGCGTCCAGCGCATCCGCGGTGGACGACACGCTACTGACGTTCGTCTCCGAGACGACCACGAGCGGCAGTCAGAAGCTCGTCCGCCCGAAGTATGTGATCTCGCCGACCGAGGCCGTCACTGCCGCGCAATGCCAGGCCAACCCCGCACAACAGGGCTGCCGTGTCGTGGAGTTCGTCTAGGCCGGCGCGACCACCGCGTATGCCCGGCCGCAGGACTGCAAGGATTTGTGCCGGAGTCGTGCTCGCCTGCGGCCTGTTTGCCTGCGCGATGGCTACGGTGTCCGCCGGCGTCTGACGTGCCGACTGGTTCGGCCGCCGAGGGCCGGGGAATTCTTCCCCGGCCCTCATCCGCGCAGTGTGTTCAGCATGGGTCCACCGTGACGCTCCCACGTAGCAGAGGGGCATGATGGGGGCATGCGTAATCTGACCTACTCCGACGTGGGAATGACGGCGAAGAGCGGACCGACACCCCCGGGCTTCCACGTGCTGCAGCTCCGTACGCCATTGGGTCTCGGCACGTACGACCGTGCTGTCGAGGCACTCTTCGGGTGGGGCATGCACCGGGCCACCCCCTTGATCCGTGTCTCGAATGACACTCCGTACGCCGCGCCCGGCGTACAGGTTCTGCTGCGGGCGGGACCGCTTCGGGCGCCGTGCCAGGTCGTGTGGACCGTCAACGAGGAGCATCGGACCGGGTTTGCGTACGGGACACTCACCGGACACCCCGAGTGCGGCGAAGAGGCGTTCGTTCTGGAACGCCTGCCGGACAACTCCACTGATTTCGTCATCGTCGCCATCAGCAGACCCTCGGCTTGGTACACGAAGGCGATGGGACCGTGCGGACGCTTGCTTCAACAGGCCGTGGCACGCCGATACGCCAAAAGCCTACAGCGGCTGGCCCGAACGACGTGAACTCGGCCGCCCGGCCTGCAGCCACCCACAACGTTACTGGTCAGCGGGTCCGTCACGGCACGGAGCTGGACGATCCCGGCTTCCACCACGGCGTCCTGACGGACTGCCGCGAGCGTCTGGCCGAGGACGGCAGGGCTGACAAACTCCTCGGCCTCGTCCTGGAGAGAATCAGGGCCGCCGGACTGGTCACGGCGCGAGGACGTCAGCGGACCGACTCCACGCACATCCTGAGTGCCGTCCGGGACCTGACGTGCCTTGAGCTGGTCACCGAGGCCATGCGGCTGCCCTGGAAGTCGCGTGTCAGGCGCCGCGGGAACTGGTCGGGCTGATCACAGAGGAGTGGGGCACTCGCTTCGGACGGGCTGCCCGGCTCGGCAAGAACCCGCCCGGCCGAAGACCCGGATCAAGAACACCGGCGACGACCGGTATCTCCTGCTGCGATCCGGACCGGGCCGACCTCGGTCGTCACCGTCTTCGAGCGGTGCCCGTCGCGATTGTTCTCCCGACCGCCGGCCTGAGCCCTTCCCATCAGCTCCCCGACCAACTTCTCACCCGAAGCATCCAGCGGGCTTCCCGTGGTCTCCAGGGACTCGGTCTCACCCGTCACGTCAGTCATCAACTGCCGTTCCAGCTCAGGAGTTACACCGCTCACCGTACAGTCGCGCCTTCAGTGCCGATCGCGGGCTGGAACCGAAACGGAACCGGCCGTTGATGGGTTTGAGTCCAAAGCTCGCGGAACCAACCGCCTTTCGACATCGTCAGGTGCAGGGTGGATCAAAAGAAAGCTGCGGTATGCGTTTCTCCCACTGTTGGCGTGTGAGTGCGTCCTTGGTGATAGCACAGATCTGTTCCGAGGCCCGATCCACTTTCAATTGCCAGAGCCTGACGGAGAAGTCCTCACTGGCCGTGGCCAAAGTGGTCCCGTCCGGAGTGAAGGCCGCCGATCTCACGGCTGCGGTATGTCCGGTGAGGGGGCTGCCGAGGGGTGTGGCGTGAGCGGGGTCAGTGACGTTCCACAGCCTTACCGTATTGTCGTGGGACGCCGTGGCCAAGGTGATTCCGTCCGGGGTGAAGACCGCCGATCTCACGGCTGCGGTATGTCCGGTGAGGGGCTTGCCGAGAGGTGCCGCGTTGGCGGGATCGGTGATATCCCACAGCCTTACCGTGCTGTCGTTGCCTGCGGTGGCGAGGGTTTGTCCGTCGGGGCTGAAGGTTACGGAGTAGACGGCCTCGTTGTGCGCGGTCAGAGGTTTTCCTAAGGGTGTGGGGTGGGCGGGGTTGGTGATGTTCCACAGCCTTACCGTGCTGTCGTTGCCTGCGGTGGCGAGGATTTGTCCGTCAGGACTGAATGCCACGGACTCGATTCCCCCGCTGCGGCCGGTCAAAGGCGCACCGAGAGGTTCTGGATCGGTGGGTTTGTCGATGTTCCACAGGCGCACCATGCCGCCCTGGGGCAACCTAATACTTGAGGTGGCCATGGTGTGTCCGTCCGGACTGAAGACCACGGATGAGATTGCGGTGCTCGGTAGCGACAACGTTCCGAGGGGTTCTGGGTGTGAGAGTCTGCGGGCGTCCCACAGTCGTACCGTTTCGTCGTATGCCGCAGTGGCCATTGTGTGCCCGTCAGGGCTGAACGCGGTCGAGACGACTGCCTGGCTGTGACCGGTGACGACGCCGGATGGCAACTCCCACAGGCGCACCCTGCCGTCGTCGCCGGCAGTGGCCAGGGTACGGCCGTTCGGACGGAAAACCACCGAGGAGACGATATTCGTGTGGTCCGTCAGGGGTTGCCCGAGGGGCGTCGGAGTGGCGAGGTTGGCGGTGTTCCACAACCGTACTGTTCCGTCGTGGGACGCACTGGCCAGCGTGCCACCGTCAGGGCTGAACGAGATCGACCGAACCAATTTGGTATGCCCGTTCAGGGGTCCTCCCCAGACTTCGGGACGGGCGCGGTCGGCGAGGTTCCACAGCTGGACCGTCCCGTCGCCGGCAGCGGTGGCCAGGGTGCGGCTGTCCGGGCTGAAGGCGAGAGAGTGGATTACATCGTCACGTTCGGTTCGCATTTCGCCGAGTGCCTTGGGATGGCCAGGGTTGACCAAGCTGAACAATCTCACCGCGCCGTCGAATTCCGCGGTGGCCAGGGTGCGGCCGTCCGGGCTGAACGCCATACCCCAAAGCAAGTCGGAGTGTCCGGTCAACGGCTCTCCCAGACCCTTCGGGCGGCGCGGATCGGTGATATTCCACAGCCGTACGGTGCCCTTGCCGTCCGCGATGGCCAGCAGGTTTCCGTTCGGGCTTACGGCCACAGCGGTGACGGCTTCGCTCCGACCGGCGAGCGGCTTACCCACAGAGACTGGATGAGAAGAGTGGGTGAGATCCCACCGGGCCACCACGCCATCGCTGTCAACGGTCACCAAGTCACGCCCGTTCGGACCGAATCGCACGGAGGCGATCATCCCGGTGTGCCCGGGAAGGGCAGCGGACAAAGGGCCGTTGGCACCGGTTACCAGGCGTGTGTACAGCTCCGGTGTGGGACGCATGCGGTACGCGGTGAGGTCGAGTTGGGCCGCCAGGGAACTCTGAGAACCCCGCAGGCTGTCGGCCTGGGCCCTGACTTGGTGGAAGATGGCCGTGTTCCGTTCAGCCCGCGCCGTGGTGCTCTGGCGGTACGCGGTGATGGCGGCGGCCGAGGCGAGCAGCGCCAGCACCACCAAGCCGACGGTCACAGCGCGGCGCAGTCTCGTAGCGCGGTGGTGCCGGCGTATCGATGCGGTGAGGAAGGACCGTTCCACAGATGTCAGGGCGGCGTGCTGCTCCGATGAGGCGAAGAGTTCCTGGTTCATGGCCAGGCGGGTCCCCCGGTAAAGCGCGCCTGGGTCATGACCCAGCTCGTACCAGGTGCGGGCGGCCTCGGTCAGCCGGCGGTGGGCACGTAGGCGGTCACGTTCGGCGTCGATCCATGCGCGCAGACGGGGCCAGGCCCTGATCAGAGCTTCATGAGCGAGGTTGACGGTGCCCTCGTCCAGGGTGATCAGCCGCGCGCGGGTCAGGCGCTCCAGGACCACGGCTGTGTCGTGAAGGCGGCCGGTGTCGAGTTCGGCGCGGTTGGTGGGCCGGCATGTGTCCTGGTCACCTTCACCGGGGGTGACCAGACGGAGCAGGATGCGGCGGGACAGCGACGCTTGTGCGGGTGGTAATCCGGTGTAGAAATGTTCGGCGGTGTTGGCGACGGCGCCGTGGACGCCGCCGATGGCTTCGTAAGCGGCCTCGGTCAGCATGCCCCCTTTGCGTCGGCGCCAGGTTTCCAGAAGGGCGTGGGACATCAGGGGCAATCCACCGGGCTCGTCGGCGATCTCACCCAAGATCCGTGCGGTCAGGGTCCGTTCCACGGTCAGGCCGGCGGCTTGCGCGGGCTTGATGACAGCGTCGCGCAACTCCGCCGGGGTCATCGGCCCCACCACCAGCGTGCCGTCGTTGAGGTTGTCGGCCAGGTCGCGGAATTCCGTGCAGCGGCCGAAGTAGTCGGCCCGTACCGCGATGACGACGCGTAAGCGGCTGTTGGGTGCGCCGGCGGCCAGCAGGGCGTTGATGAAGCATGCGCGTTCGGCCGGGTCCGAGCAGAGCGTGAACACCTCCTCGAGCTGGTCGATCACCACGACGGTGTCGCCGTCGGCGTCCTTGGGTGTGAGCAGGTGTGCTCGGTCGAGGCCAGGGCGAGGGCCAGGGGTGAGGACGCGGATCGCCGCCGGGCGCAGGGCCGGGTCTGTCTCTTCACGTAGGCGGCCAATCAGTCCGGCGCGCAGCAAGGAGGACTTCCCGCTGCCGGACGGCCCGATCAGTGCGGTGAACCGCCGCCGACGCACGATGTCCCGCAGATCCTCGACGAGCCGGTCCCGCCCGAAGAACAACAGGCTGTCAGCCACCTCGAACCGGGCCAGGCCCCGATAGGGCGAATCACCGGCGTTCTCAGGGGGCGGTTCCTGCGCGGCTTCCTCTCCAACGGCTTCGTGCCAGCGGCGCTCCCACTCCTCCCCATCACCACCGCATGCCGACACATAGGCCAGCAATACCTCCAAGGTGGGCAGCTTCCGCCCCGCGGCGGCCTGCGACAGCGTCACCGCCGACAGCCCGGTCCTCCGCGCCATCGCCCGATAGGTCATGCCGTCCACCTGCTGCCGCACTTTTCGCAGCTCGAAGGCGAACCGCTGCACAGTCCCCTGCGCCGGGTCCAGCGGGCTCTCCTGACGGCCCATCCCGTCCTCTCCCCGTCCTCGCAGCCGCCCCCGTGAATGGGTGCCGGGCAGGGGCCAACCGTAGGAAGACACCGGAGCGCTGTACAAGTCACTGACCGGCCGAACTCATCGCCCCCCTTCCTTTTGTTCGCCGGCCCGGAGGGGGGCTGCTTAACAATCTCCGGGCCTCGACAGTCGATATCAACCGAGGCCAGCCGGTCGATGGCCCGCTGCCTCGGATCCCTGGTGCCGCGAGCACGCAGCACCACAACAGCCCGATCAACAAGGGAAGAGACATCATGCAGATGAAGGCCCGGACCGCGCTGGCAGCAGCCACGCTGGCACTGAGCGCAGGTCTCGTCGCGGCACCGTCGGCATCAGCCGGCACCACCGCGCAGAGCCCGCGACAGGACACCAGCGCGAGCCAGAGCTGCTGGAACGGGAGTGCCGTCAGGATCACCGGCGGCATGCTGCAGTACCAGGAGTGCCGTCGTACCTACGGGGGGACGACTCAGAGCAGCCTCAACATCCGTGTCCAGGACACCCGCACCGACGGCTACTGCGCCGAGGGGCGAGGCGACATCGGCAACAGTGCGAACAGCGCGGGGAGGCGCGTGTGGGTAACGGACTGCTCCACGAACGGTAGTTGGAGCGCGTGGAAGCGAAGCGGCTGGTGGAACGGCAACGAGGGCTATGTGTACCTCTACCTCGTGGCCGGTTGAGGCGCTCTGCTCTCCAGTGACTGCTACGTGTACTCCGTGAGTTTCGCGACTCGCGGCCGACTTTGATCTCGTCGTTGGGGCAGGCCGGGCGGGCGACGCCCGCCCGGCCTGCGGACGGTGGGGGTCTACAACTGCGGACCGGTGCCGCCGCCGAAGGCGACCAGGCGGTCCTTGCCGACCTGCCGCAGGTGCCGTTCGGCCACCAGATACGGAGTCGGCGGCAGTGGCGTGAGGACCGCGTGGTCCCGGGCGGCGCGATGCCCGATGACTTCCTGGTGTGTCTTGTGGGTCTGGGCCCGTCGTCGCGGCACCCAGGCGGCGAACGCCGCGGCTGGACGACAGGCTCAACGGAGACTTCGACGTGCTGAAGGACGCCGTTCGCCAGCGCCCGGGCGCGTGAGCCTCGATTTTACTCATCGCTGTACGTCGTGGATCCGCCGTCCGACAGCGATCGCGGTGAACAATGCCAGACCCGCGCCGACGACTGCGCCGGACACGCTCCACACGGAGGCCGCCACCGTGCCCACCCATACGAACAACGCGCTGACAACCAACCACCCCGCTGCGGCCCCCGTCAGGGCAACGGTCAGCAGATCAAACTGTCTCAGCGGTGCCTGCCGCCCGAACGGCCGTGACCACCGGATGACCGCGCCCGGAAGGGTCAGCGCGAGAGCCGAGGCCAAGGCGATGACGGGACCGCCCAGAGGGCCGGGCAGCGGCACCTTGTAGCCGATGCTCTGGATCGCCGCGAGTGCCATCAGGATGCCGCCCAGCACAGCGCCTTGGACCTGGAGGAGATGCTGCTGATGTCTTTGAAGCATCTGCTGGGTGACTGCCCCTGCTACCCTGCCCACCTCGTCGGCCCGCTGGCGGACCGCCTCCAGGTAGTAGGCGTCGTCGTCCAGTTGCTCTGCCAGCCACTGACCCAGTCGGTGATCGGTGTCGAGGGGCTCTCCCTGCCGCCGGCCCGGCTCTATGGGCACCGAGGCGGCCATGTTGGCCGCTGCGATCTGTGCGGAGCGGCGCATTCTCTGGAGGGTCGTGAGGGTGCCGATCAGGCCCTCGGCCTGGCGTACCTGGAGGCGGCCCAGCGCAGTCTCGGCCCTCATCAGGTCGTCGATGAGTCGGCTACCGTCCGCTACGGAGGCGGTGGGGGAGCCAACGCGCCGGTGGAGCCCTACGAGTTCGTCGATGAGCGCGTCCACGTCGTGTCGCAGGCCGTGTATGGCCGGCAGGTGGCGGTCTCTGACCGCCAAGAGGTGACGTAGCTTCACCGACTGCAGCAGGTAGCGGGTCAGAGGAGATGGCCAGGGGCGATCGCTGACCCATGACCATTCGTCAAGGAGTCCGTCCAATGCGTCGCCGTCGAGGTGGCCCGTGGCATCGGCGGCCACGACCACGAGTGTGCGGGTGGCGGAACGCGGCTCGGGTGATGTGTCCCACAGGGCGAGAGACTCGCTCACGCGTGACCACCTCATCTGCTGGCTCGGAACCGCCTGTCCCGTCGCAGTTGGTTCGTGTGCCAGAGCTGCGGCGACCTCGTCGAAGGGCGCGGTCCCCTCGCACACCCCCCTCAGGAGCCGCACTTCCCCCAGGACGGCTGGGGGACTGGCCTGGAGAGTCGGCGCGACCTCCTCCCAGCGGCGTTCGAGCGACGCCCAGTCCTCAGTGCCGTCACCGGCCAGCGCCACGACACAGCCGTAGGCATCGTGCGACTGGAACGCGAACGCCTGGTCCGTGCGTTCGCAGTTGCGTGGCGTACCGCGGGCGGCCAGTACCAGCACGGACTCGGAGGGGTCCCGGTCGGCCGTGGGGTTGGGGGCCGGTAGGTCGCGCGCGCTGCCGGGGGCGGATTCGGACATGCCCAACGCCCCGCAGGACTGCCACAGCTCGCGGAGGAGTGCTTCGCCTCCTGGCGTCGCCTGCAGGAAGACTTGTAGGAGGAGGGAGCGCCTACCGATCATTGTCGGTGGTGAGGGTCGGGGGTTCGGCGATCTCCGGCAAGCCGGGAATTGCTTCGATCGTCTCATTGAGGCGTTCGAGTACGAGAGGCGGTGCCGGGGCGGCGCGGTCCTCTTCCTCAAACCGTCTGATCCGGTGTGCTCCCATATCGAGGAGCTGGCGGTTGACGCGCTGAACGTCGGCCAGGCTGCCGTCCGTGACGGCCTGCCGCGCGGCTGGCAACAGCCTTTCGATTCCCTCCCACTGCGATGTGGTGAGGCGGGAAGCCGCCACCACTCTGAGGCGCCCTCGTAACGTGGTCAGAGCCTCTTCCAGTTCGAGGGCCTCTTCCTGAGCTGCTTTGGGCGGTTCGAATCTATCTGCCATCAACTGCCGTCCCTGGTCGCCGTGTTCTATCAATTACCCTATCGGGAGCACATGCCTGAGCCGATCACGGGGGACGCATGCATGAGCATCAGGAACGAGAGCGAATTACCGGCGAACTGGAGCGCCGACTAAGGAGGTTACGGGTCTGGAAGCGCCCTGGCCTCATCAAGCGCACGGACACTCTGGAACTGATCGCGTGCCTGCGCCGACTGGTCTTCCTTCCGGCACAGGGCGAGCCGGTCTTCCGCAAAGGCGAGATCGCAGCGCTCGCCCGCAGCCACTGGTACCGGTACCAGCAGGGGTGTGGGGACGAGCACGAACGCGTGGAAGCCCTCACCTACTTCCTCATGCTGCACGCGGACGCTCCCGACGCCATTCCGGCTTCGGCCCGGCCAGAGGTCGATCTCGCAGCCAAGTTCCTGGGAAGCATCCCCCTGGCCGTGCAGTTGCGCTCGGTGCAGGCCCGCGAGTATCGCCGGAGCCTCACGCATATCGATCCCGATTCGCGGCATGGGGCGGGCGAGGGCGTGGACAAGTTATCTGCGGCCCGCCTGAGGCAAGCCCTCGAAGGAGCAGGCATCGCCCGGGAGGACTGGGGCCCCTTCGTCTCTGAGAGAGTCCTCGAACTCACCCGCCGCCATGACTCCACCGGCGGCCCTTCACGCCTCACAGAGGCGATCCATCTTGCCGAGGCGGGCCTGACCGTCACGCAGTCGGGGAATGAGGGGCATGCTGTTCTTCTCTACACCTCGGCAGGAGTGCTGCTCAGTCGGCATTCTCTCACCAGGGACCCGGCCGACCTCGACCAGGCGATGCACCGGTTCCGTGCGGCCGCCGAAGCCTTCGATTCCGGAAGCGTTCTGTGCTGCGGCGCTCTGGCAGGACTGAGCTCAGTTCTACGAAGGCGCGCGGAACTCACCTATTCAAGTGACGACCTGACGGAAGCCATCCGCGTGGCGCGCGTCGCGGTCGATGAGGCGCCTCCCGGTAGCTCCGACCGCGGTGTCTGGCACACCTCCCTGGCAAACGCACTCGGTGCGCGTCACGAGCGTCACGGCGACCGCGAGGATCTGACCGAGGCGATCGAGCACTTCCGGCTCGCTCTGGCGACACCGCCGTCCAGGCAGCATGCGGTCGTGCAGGCCAACCTGGCCGGCGCACTCCTTCTGCTGCACATAGCCACCAAAGAGACGGAACCCCTCGCGGAGGCGGTGGGCTTCGCGAAGGCGGCAGTCGAGGCTACTCCGCGCCACGACATCGAGCTCCCCTCCCGGCTGTCAACTCTCGGCAGGATCTACCGTCAACGCCATCTGCACGACCGAGAGATCGAAACCCTGGACCGGGCTATTGAATGCCAGCGCAGGGCCTTGGCCGAAGTCGACGGCGTAGATGCCCGGCGGCCCGAGTTCATCAACACGCTCCTCGTCTCCCTGCGCCACCGCTACCAAACCTCGCGCTCCATGCCGGATCTCGAAGAGAGCATCTCGCTGGGGCGTGCGTTGCTGGACAGCATCCGATCCACGCATCCATCGCGGCCCGAAGTAGCGGCGAACCTCGCCAACTCCCTGTTGACGTGGACCGCCGAGACAGGCTCCGCTGACCTGGCACAAGAGACCGACGCACTGCTGGACGAGGCAGCTGACACCGCCGGGGCGCGCCCGTTCCTCAGGCTGATCGCCTCGATGAACCTCGGAACCCTGCGCCGGAAAGCCGGTGCTACGCAGCGTGCGCTGGAGAGCTACGAGAAGGCAATCGAGCTCCAGCGGGAAACAGCATGGCTCGGGCTGGACCTGAGTGACCGCCAGCGGTTCCTGACCGAAGTCTCGGGCCTTGCCACCGCCGCGGCGGCCACCGCGCTGTCACTCGACCGCACGGAGCACGCGGTCCTGCTTCTGGAACAGGGGCGAGGCATCCTGCTGGCGCAGGCCACAGAAGTGCGGCACGGCACCTCCTCCGACCTCGCCCGAGCCGATCCTCAACTGGCAGCCCGCGTCGAACAGGTCGCCGCCGAACTGGCATCCCCCAAGGCATCTGCCGACTACCGTCATGCGCTGGCCCGCGAATGGGAAGACCTCCGAAGCCAGATACTCCGCCTGCCCGACCTCAACCTGGCCTGGAACACCCCCCAGTATGACAAGCTCCGGGCGGCCGCAGCCGACGGACCCATCGTCGTAGTGAACACCGACTCGAACAGGTGCGACGCCATCGTCGTCGTTCCCGACGGGCCCCCGGTGCACATTCCTCTGCCGTCGCTGGAGTGGGGCGAACTCCGGCGTAGAGCCGAAGCTTTCGAGGCCGCTGGAATCAGTCTGGTCGAACTCCGGGATGACACACGGCTGCAGAGTGAACTGGACACTCTTCTTCCCTGGCTGTGGGATGTCATCGCGGAGCCGGTACTTGACACCCTCGGTATGGACGGGACCGGCTATCACCAGACCCTGCCCCGGCTCTGGTGGTGTCCGACCGGCCTGCTCAGCCTCCTGCCTCTGCACGCGGCCGGCCGTTACGACGACGAGGGCGGCGCCGGACCGGAACGTACGGCGGTGCCGTACCGGGTGATCAGCTCCTACACCCCCACCGTCCGCGCGCTCGCCGTCTCCAGGTCCGGAAACGTGCACACCCCGGCAACCGCCCGGAACCGGGTCTTGGCCGTGGCGGTGCCCGAGATCCCCGGAGAGCCGCAGTCAGCTCTGCCGGGGGCACTGTTGGAGCTGGAGAATGTCACCGCACAATGCCATGCCACCGAGCTGAAGGGGTCTGACGCGACGCGGGGACGTCTGCTGAGCATGCTGCCGGAGCATGGGTGGCTGCATTTCGCCGGACATGGGAAGCAGAACCTCGCAGATCCCTCGCTCAGCGCCCTGAGCTGCTACGACGGGCCGGTCACCGTATCCGACCTCGCCTCCTGCTACGCAAGCTCCCCCGACCTTGCCTTCCTCTCGGCGTGCGAGACGGCGCGCGGTGTTGCACTGCTCCCGGACGAACCGCTCCACCTGGCCGGGGCCATGCAGTTGGCGGGATTCCGGCACGTGATCGCAGCGCAGTGGGCCGTGCGTGACATCGTGTCCCCAGACCTCACACGGACGGTGTACCAGCGCCTGACCCTCAAGCCCGGTCGGCTGGACGCGACACACGCGGCCGAAGCGCTGCACACGGCCGTGGCCAAGTTACGCCGGGAAAGCCCGGATCGCCCCACGGTATGGGCCACCTATCTCCATGTGGGGCCCTGAGCACGGCGCCAGGTGCGTGGTCCATAGGGCGGTGGTGTCGCGGGCGGGCACACACGGTCGCCAGCAGTTCCATGATTCGCGCTTCTGCCCCTATGGCCAGTGGAACGTACGCCACGACGCCGGGGGCTCGAAGACCTCGACATGCTGGCAAGCTCGTGGGGTGCGTAAGAGTGGTGGCGTCAGTGTTCCTGGAGAACTGAGGGGCCGGAAGGTCCCTCGCTGCTCACCCGACCGCCTGCTGTTGTCCGGCGCGGGCGCGGATGGCGGCGAGGCGGTACCTCGTTATTCAATTTCCGGGGCTCGGTCGGCGGGGTCACCGCGTGGGCTTCACGGCATGTCCTATTACGGCGAGGCCGATTCCTGCGACGAGGAGTGAGCTTTCAGTTCTGGGGTGGGGTCAGCGTTCCGCGCCGGGGCTTGGTGCCGACGTTGTGGTGGGCGGGACGGCTGAACGCCTCACCGGCGGCGAGCACTCGGCCCACGTCATGACGGGTGGCTGGGCGGCGGTTCTTCGCACCCGGTGGTCGACCTGGCCCGGGCCGGGACGGTTTCGGTGCACCGGCTGGGGAACCGGCCCTCGTGTGCGGGCTTATGAACCCTCTACGGACCGTCTCCCAGAGTGGCAAGAGGGGAGGTAGCGCCACTGCACTCCGGTGCGGTCCACATACAGGATGGCGTTCATGGTCTCGCGCAGGTCGTGTTCTGGCTGACTGTCGCGTGTATCCAAGTGATCTGTCCAGAGATGTCTCAACGAGTTTCGGTGCCCCCAACCGCGTGAGTGAACTCGTATGGATGTAGTTCCTGGTTGTCGCGCGTGGCGGGCGCGGGTTCGGTGTTCCGGCGTGGCTGGATGAAGGGGAGTGCTCTGATCCAGGAGGTCTGAATGCGTGGCATTTCCCGTGTAACAGTGCTGTCTTTGGTGGCAGCGGGGGTTCTTGCCGGTACCGGTGCGGCAAGCGCGAGCGCTGCACCCCGGTCGGAGGAAGAGCAGAGCGCCAGTCCTGGGATCAGTCGTATGGAAGACCGGGAGCCGGCGAGTGGGGTAGAGGACAGGAGCGACATGGCGGGCATCTTCAGGGAGCACAGGCTCTACAACTGACCCTGTTTCAGTCCTCGCTCGCCCAGCTCCGCGGCTGCCGAATTCCTGGTTGCCACCGGCGACATGAGCGTCTTCGGCGCTCCGGACCGCCTCGCCGGCTTCGGCGGCGTCGCGCCGGTCCCACGCGACTGCGGCAAGATCAGCGGGAACGAACCTACGCCGTCCGCAGCGATGCAACCGCCGACTTCATCGTGTCCTCTATACCTCCGCGTTGTTCAGCATGCGCAAGTACGAGGAATCCCGTCGGTCTTACGATCGTAAGCGAGCCGAGGGGAAGCGCCACACTCAGGCTGTTCTCGCGCTCGCCCGTCGCCGCGTCAACGTAATCTGGGCCCGCTTGCGCGACGGACGACACTGCGAGCTCACGTCGCCTGCTGCCCTCGCTGCTTGGTAAACGGTATGAGGAATCAGTGGCGCCGGACACCCTTTGATCCTGTCCCATTGATTTTTGATCATTGCCATTGAAGGTTGACGACCAGTAGGTTCGTGTCATCGAAGTTCGATCAGCATGGAATGTTGGCCGTCCGTGGGGAGAGATGTCCATGGCCTTCATGGGAATCGGCTTCCTGGTCGGGTGGCTCGTGATCTCGCTGCTCGGCTTTGCGAGGTTCCGTGATCCGCGACACCAGGTGCTGTTCTCCGGCTCCCTGATCACTGTCGCCGTCGTAACCACCTTCGGAGTCCTGCGCAACGCCGGCCTGGGGGTCTTCCTTTTCGGTATCGGTGTGACCGCAGCACTCGTGCGGTTCACACGCGCCTGGCGCCGTCTGCCCGCCGCACGCCTGAAGTAAGCGAGTCCCTCGATCCGCAGCCTTGCGATCAGTGAAAGTTCGGACGCGGTCTTCGGCGTCGCGCCGAACGGCAAGGGTACGCGGTACAACGCTGGCATCATCGGGGGCGACGACGACCAGGAGACCGTCCGCATCGCCGCGTCGCCGTCGAATCCGGCCGCGCCGAAGATCCGTGTCTCCCGGATCAGATCGGGCGGGCCCCGCAGGAATCCCGACGGTGTCGCGGCGGACAAGGCATAGAGCAACAATCCTTGCCGCGTGTATCTGCGACGGCGGGGCATCCGCTACGCGATCGGGGAGAAGACCGGCAGCCGGGCCGCCCGCCTACGCGAAGGCTCACGCGGCGCGGACGGCCCGGCTTCGACAAGGCGCGGTACGAGAAGCGCAACACCGTTGAGCGGACGATCAATCGGCTCAAGCGAGCTGGAGCCGTGGCTGCCTGCTACGACAAGCGCGGCTGTGTCTTCCTCGGCACCGTAACCGTCGCGGCCCTGGCCGGCTGGCTCCGCGCCTGATCGGCCGGGGCCGGACGGCTACCCGCTCGGTGGCTGTTCAGAGCGAGGACAGGCCGTGCTCGTAGCCCTCGACCTCGTAGTGCTTGAGCATGTGCGACACCCGCTCCCTGACCGGCCCTCGCAGATAGGGCATGGCGTTCTCCAGATACGGCCCTGCTTCAAGGAGGCACTCCAGTATCTGGAAGTAGACGGCGCCGCGCCGATGCTCCCCGGCACCGCTGTAGATGTCCTCCACGAAACCGAAGCATCGCCGCAGCAGATCGCTGCCCGGTTCCGGATGCTCCAAGGCCGGCAGGAGAATTGGCCTCGTCAGGAGGTCGAGCAGGTTCTCATACAGGTGGGGCCCTGTGCCGGCTGTCGGCGGCGCCTCCTCGTGTCGGAGCCCGTACTTCTCCTCGACCAGATGCCTGGTCTCGGGAACGCGCTCGACGAGAAGGGTCAGGACGTCGTCGTCGGCGATCACAGCGCCGCCCATCCCTGTCATGTGATGACGATAGGGCATCCGTTCAGCCACTCGGCGCCCGCGTGAATCGGGGCACGGCCACGAGGCAAACCGGTTTGGAAGCCGTCGGCCCGAAGGGGCCCACGACCATTTCGGACGTGGCGGCGTGGGCCGGAGTGAGCAAGACGACCGTCTCGCACGTGCTGCCGGCAGGCGGCCCGTCTCCGATGCCACGCGCCGCAAGGTGGCACGTGCGGTCGAGGAGATGGGGTTCCAGCAGAGCTTCTTCGCTCTCGGTCTCTCCGGTCGCCGCAGCCAGACCATCGCACTTGTCGTCCAGGACCTGACCAACCCGTTCTATCCCGCCCTCGCACGTGGTCTCCAGCAAGCGGTCGGTGGGCGTGAGTACGTCGTCCCTGCTGGCGGACGTCGGAGCGGGCACACCGCCGATCGAGGCTTTCCTCGATGAGGCTGTCCAGCGCCGTGTGGACGGGGTGGTCGTGGCCGCCGTCGACGTACCGGACCGGATGCTGGAGCCCCTGCTCACCTCCGGGGCCCAGGTGGTGACCGTCGGCTCGCCCCGGCACGGGACATCGACCGATGTGGTGTCCTCCGACGACGAGAGGATCGCCGCTGATGCGGTCGCCTACCTGCACAGTCGGGGTCATCGGAACCTGGGCATCATCTCCGGGCCCGTGCGTGTCGCTCCCGGTTCGGCTCGTCTCGACGGCTACCGGCAGGCTCTGCGCGATCACGGCCTGCGGCCCTTTTACCTGCGGGGGGTGTTCACGAGTGCCGGTGGTCTGTGCGGTCGTCGGTCGGTGGGCGTTGACCAGGCCGTGCGGGTGGACGCTAGGGTCGTGAACGTGTTGAGTTCATCGGTGAGTGGAGACTTGGTCGTTGTCGGCGCCGGCATTGTCGGCGCGTCGGTGGCTTACCATGCCGCCCGGGCGGGTGCCGCGGTGACGTTGGTCGACGCCGGGCGGCCAGGCGGCGGTGTGACGGCGGACTCGTTCGCGTGGGTCGGGGCGTCTGGCGTGCGTAAGGGTCCGGCCGCCGGGCTGCGGGCCACCGCGACGGCGGAGTACCACCGGCTCGGGGCCGAGTTGCCGGGGCTCCCGGTTACCTGGTCTGGCTCGCTGAGCTGGACCGGGCAGGACAGTGCGCCGGACGCCGGGCCCGGGCAGACGATCGTGGACGCGGCCACCGTGGCGGCGCTTGAGCCCGCCCTTCGGCGGCCTCCGGAGTGGGCTGTCTGGGCTCCGGGTGACGGGGCTGTTGACTCGGTGGGTGTGGCCGAGCGGCTGGTCGCGGCTGCTCGTGCCCATGGAGCTCGGGTACATCTGGACGCGCGGGTTACCGCGGTCCGCCGTGATGCTGCGGGCCGGATTGCCGGGGTTGAGACGGCAGCAGGACTCCTCTCCGGTGCGACGGTGGTGCTGGCGGCGGGAGTTGCCACGGCCGCGCTGGGCGCGTCGCTCGGCGTGCGTGTCCCGGTCGAACCGTCGCCGTCGCCGCTGTTCCGGCTCCGCGCCCCGGCCGGTCTGGTCCGTACCGTGGTCAACACTGAGGACTTCGATCTTCGGCAGGTCGCCGCGGACCGGCTGATCGCCGCCGCGGACTCGCCCGAACGGACCCTTGCCGCTGTCCGGTCCACTTTCCATGGCGCGGGGGGCGTCGAGCTGCTCAGCACCCGACTCGGAGCGCGTCCCATGCCGGCCGATGGTGAGCCGATCGTCGGCCCGGTCGCCGAGGTCCCCGGCCTCTACTTGGCAGTGATGCACTCGGCGGTCACGCTGGCCGCGGCCGTGGGCCGTCTGGTCGCGCGGGAGTTGGTCGACGGAACCGTTGAGTCGGCTCTGTCAGGTTGCCGCCCGGATCGCTTCTGATGGCACGGCCCCGTTGCAGCCTGCCCCGCTGCTGCTCTCGGAGCAGGACCGCTTGACGTTGAGGTCGTGGTCCCGCTCATGGTCGATTCGGGCGGGGTATGTCGAGCGGGCGCGGATCGTGCTGGCGTGTGCGCAACCAGGCGCGGGAACGGGCTCGGTGGCGGCCGCGGTGGGCTCGACGCGGCCGACGGTGATCAAGTGGCAGGAGCTGTTCCGGGCGCACGGGCCGGCAGGGCTGGAGGACGAGCCGCGTCCGGGACGGCCGAAGAGCATCGATGACGCGGCGATCATCGCGGCCGCGTCGGAGCCGCCCCCCCCGGCGAGTCGGCATCTCACCGGCCCGCCCCCGGCCAGGTAACCCAGGCACTCCAGCCCACTCGCGCACGCCGAACTCCCGGAAGATCGGCGTGCACAGCCTTGCCTGCACCACCCCAACAGGCCCGCGGCGCACGTCCGTCCGACCCATCCTGCGTACTCAGACCTCCCCCCCAAAGAGCAAGGTCACCTCCACCTGCCTCAAGTACTGTGACTGCGCATGATCGAATCCGAGATCGACATCAGCGAGGATCTGGTCCGAGACCTGCTGCGGGACCAGCATCCGGACCTGGCCGCGCTGCCCATCCGCCAGGTGGAAGGCGGTTGGGGCAACCAGATGTGACGCCTTGGGGACGAGCTCGCGGTCCGGATGCAGCGGATGGGCACCCGCCCAGATATGCAGCTCAAGGAGCGCCGGTGGCTGCCGACCCTGGCCTCGCGCCTGCCACTGCCGATCCCGGTCCCCGTGCGCGAGGGTGCGCCGTCTGAGCGCTTCCTCAAAATCTGGACCGCATGACATGGGTTGAGGGCACACCGCTGGACCACGGCTCGATCACCCGCGGCGACCATGCGGCCGACATCCTGGCGGCCTTCCTTCAGGCGCTGCATGTGGAGGCGCCCGCCGAAGCGCCGGACGCCTCGGACCGCGGCGGTCACCCCAAAATGTGCACGGAGGGCTTTGAGAACTTCCTGCGGGCCGTGGACCTGGGCCGCTTCGTCGACGACGACATCCGCGCGGTGTGGGACGACGCGGTCACGGCTCCCGAGTGGGAAGGCCCGCGGGTGTGGGTGCACGGCGACCTGCATCCCGCGAACGTCGTCGTCGTGGACGGGACACTGGCGGGCATTGTCGACTTCGGCGCAGTCTTCGCCGGCGACCCGGCCTGGGACCTTGCGGCCGCCTGGTTGCTGCTCCCTGCGGGCGGCGCCTCACGGTTCTTCAACAGCTATGCACAGGCGGACGAGGCAGCGGTCCGACGGGCGCGCGGGCTGGCCGCGATGAACAGCCTGTTCCTGATGCTGATGGGCCAGAACGGGGACCGCGGCCTGCCTGGCGGCAAGCCGAATTGGGGACCTGCAGGCCGGTCGGCGCTTGATCGTGTCCTGAAGGGCCTTTGACGTCGGCATCGATCGACGTCGGCATCTATCGACCGTGCCTTTCAGGCTCCGTCCACTCGCTGACAGGGTCGGAGCAGTCCCGGCCGTCGGAACCGTGCAGACCGAGAACTGCTCGGTCCCGGTTGCAACGCCGCATGCGCCGCATCCAGCGTCCGGTCCAGAATCTGCCGGCTACTGGTGTTTGGCGCACGTTCGTCTTTCTGCCTGCGGCGGTCCCGATGACCGGGTCCGCGGTGGTGTGCGGTATCGCGCTGCGCCCGGACGGTCCCGTCAACGCGGCGCTCGCCTCCGTCGGCATCCACCAGCAGCCTTTCCTCACCGGACAGGGGCAGGTCGTCGGCAGCATCATCCTCATCGCGAGCTGGATCGGTGTCGGGTACTGGATGATTTTCCTCATCGCCGGGCTGAACGACATCCCGGCCGTGTACTACGAGGCGGCGGCGATCGACGGGGCGGGGCCTCTGCGCCGTTTCTGGTCGGTGACGCTTCCGCTGCGCCGCCGGCCTTTGCTGTTCGTCCTGGTCGCCGACACTGTCTCGAACTTTGTGCTGTTCGCGCCCGTGCAGATCCTGACCGGCGGGGGACCGCAGGGAAAGTCGAGTTTCCTCATGTACGAGATCTTCCACAACAGCTTCGAGCTGTCCGATCCGCATACCGCCGCGGTGGAACTCCTCGTACTGTTCGCCCTGATGATCGTCATCGTCGCGGTCCAGTTCCGGCTGCTGCGCAGCGCCGAGGAGAGCTGATCATGAACCGCATCTCGCTTCCGGACTCGGGCGCCTTCGCGCCCCGGACACGCATCCGCCCAGGCCGTGTTGTACTGACGGTCCTCGCGTTGGTCGTAGCCGTCGGCTTCCTGCTGCCGGTCCTGTGGCTCGTCGCCAGCACTTCCCGTAGCTCCACCGAGACCTTCGCCAGCAGCTCGTCCATGAGCTGGCACATGCTCTGGCCCGTTCACCGGACGCTCGGGAACCTTCACTCGGCGATCGACAACGGCTTCCCGCGCAACCTCGCCAACAGTGTGATCGTCGCGGCTGTGACCGTTGTCCTCGGCATGGTGATCTCGGCGATGGCGGCTTTCGCGCTGGCTGTCGTCGACTTTCCCGGACGCAAGATCGTCTTCGGCATGGTTGTACTGAGTTTCCTCGTCCCCTTCGAGTTCGAGGCGATCGCCATCCCTCTGGCGCACACCTTCAGTGACTGGGGCGTCACGAACAGCATTCCCGCCCTGGTCCTGCCCGGGCTCGGGAACGGACTGGCCATCTTCACACTCCGTCAGTTCTTCCTGGGTATCCCGCCGGAGCTGGCCGAGGCCGCGCGCGTGGACGGTGCCGGCTGGCCGCGCATCTTCCTCAGGATCTACCTGCCACTGACACGTCCGGCACTGATCGGTACCGGTCTCATCCTGTTTCTCTTCCAGTGGCAGGCATACCTGTGGCCCATCCTTGTCACCACCAGCGACGGCAATGATGTGGCGCCCGTCGCCATCGCCAAGACCTTTGCCGCGTTCAGCAGCGACTACGGCCGGGTCTTCGCCGAGACAGCGGTGCTGGCGATCATCCCCGCAGCGGTTCTGCTCGGTCTGCAGCGTTACTTCGTCGCATCGGTTGCCGGCACGGGGAGTAAGAATTGACCCGCGTGGCCGTCGTCGGATCCGCGAATCCGGACCTCGTCGCCCATACTCCACCGTCGCCCCGCTCCAGGCGAAACTGTCCTGGGCGGCAACCATCAGCGGCACCCGGGCGGAAAAGGGATTCAACCGGGCGGCCGCCGCGGCGACCCTCACCACAGCGTCGTTCGCCGGCCGTCGCGGATCCGACGAGGGCGGCCGCGTACGGGAGGCAGAGCTCGTACGGCGAGGGGCCGACACCTCACAGTTCCGTGCCCTGGAAGGACCCAGTGGTCACGCTCTGATCACTGTGACGCCCGACGGTGAGAACAGCATTACCGTGCTCCTCCCCGAAAGCGAATCTCCTGCTGCTGACGGACGACGTCACCCGTGCACTGGACGTGCTCACTCCCCAGGTCGTTCTCACCCGGCAGGAGATGTCGCTCGCGAGTACCGAGGCCGCGGCACGGTGGGCGGTCTCTACGGCGCACGGTTGAACGACAAGGGCCGGCGGCGGGTTCGCCGGCGTCACGGCGGTGCACCTCTCCCGCGGAACCGGCGTTGTCGAAGCGGCACGACAGGCAACCCGGGCAGTAGCCCGGGCCATTGAGACACCAAGGTCCAGGCGATAGGAGAATCGCGTGCACGTCAGAGCCGACGCTCCACGCCGTATCCGCCACCTGCGAAACACCACGGCAGGTCTCATAATCGCTGTTCTCGCCACGCTCTCAGCGGCAGTCCCGGCCCACGCCGATACCATCTCCATTCCGAAGAAGACCGTGCCGGCCGTGTCCCGGGCGGCGGCGGCCGTACCGTCTCCACCGACCGGCTTCAGACCTCGGGCAACCCCACACCCGTGGGAACCGGGAAGAACTATTACCTGGACGCACAGAGCGGCAACGACACTGCTGCCGGCACGACTTCCGCGACCGCCTGGAAGACACTGAGCCGTATCACCGCCGCATCACTGTCACCCGGTGACGTGGTCGCCCTGCGCAGGGGCCAGACGTTCACCGGCAGCGCGACCTTGAACGGTTCGGGCACGTCTTCCGCCCCCATCACGGTCACCGCGTTCGGCACCGGCACCCCGCCGACCCTGTCGAACCCCACGGGCTGGAACATGCTGCAGCTCGCGGGCAGCCATATCGATGTCACTCAACTGCGGTTCGCGAACGGTGTCGTCTTCGACAACGCCGACGGCAAGGGCATTGCCAGCCCCAAGTACAAGCTCAGCGGCGCTGTCGCGGTCACCGACCCGGCCGTATCCGCGCACATCCATGACAACGAGTTCACGCAGGTCGGCCTCGGAGTCAAGACCTATGCCATCGGCACACGGATCAACCACAACTCGTTCCATGCCCCTGAAGATCGCCTTCAGGGGCATGGACTCCGGTACCGAGACCTCCTACGGAGCCCTCGGCGTCCGGTGCACCGTCGGACGCCGCGAGCCTTGCCCGGCAACCCTCTCCGGTCAGCGCACCAGCGGCATGGCTAGGCCGGGAGGGAGAAGCCCTCAGGCGGTGCGCCCTCGACGAACAGCATGCCCACCCGGACCTTGTCCTCTCGTATCTCCCGGGCCCGCCGGTACTCGGGGGAGTCGTACCACTCCCGGATCCGGTCCATGTCGGGAAACTCGATGACCACGAACCGGGA